>NZ_JANQTS010000151.1 GCF_030731595.1 Yoonia sp. | reverse complement strand
GTGGGCCTCTGGTCTATCGGCATCATGCTTTCCGGCGCCGGTGGGCGATAGCCCAGGGCGCTGTGGGGCCTAACAGTATTGTAATGGTGGCGCCAGCGCTCGATCAGGATCTGGGCCTCGCGTAACGTGTAGAACACCTCGCCATTGAGCAACTCGTCGCGGAAGCGGGCGTTGAAGCTTTCGCAATAGCCGTTTTCCCACGGTGATCCTGGGGAGATGAACGCAGTTTTGGCGCCGACGGCCCCAATCCAAGCACGCACCTTCTTGGCGATAAATTCCGCGCCATTGTCAGATCTAATGAACTCAGGCGGTCCGCGCATGATGAAGAGGTCGGTCAAAGCGTCGACCACATCCGTCGAATTGAGCCTGCGTTTCACCCTGATCGCCAGCGCCTCCCTCGTGAACTCATCAATGATATTCAGCGTGCGGTAAACCCGCCCGTCATGCGTTCGACCCTGAACAAAGTCATAGGACCAAACGTGGTTCGGCCGCTCCGCCCGCAATCGTACGCAGGACCCATCATTCAGCCAGAGCCGGCCTTTCTTGGGCTGTTTTTGCGGGACTTTCAGCCCTTCTCGTCGCCAAATTCGTTCTACGCGCTTATGATTTACGTGCCAGCCGCTGTTATTCAGCATGCCCGTGATCATACGATAGCCGTATCGTCCGAATTCTTTCGTCAGCACGATCATGTCCTCAGTCAGCCGTTCCTCATCAGGTAAGCCACGTGGCACCTTGCGCTGCGTGGAGCGATGTTGGCCGAGTGTGCGGCAGACCCTGCGCTCAGATACGCTGAGGGTTTGCCGCACATGATCGATGCATAGACGGCGGCGGGAAGGGCTTAGAAGTTTCCCCGCGCGGCCTCGGTGAGGATCATCTTGTCCAAGGACAGATCCGCCACGACGCGCTTGAGGCGTTGGTTTTCAGTCTCAAGCTCCTTCAGCCGTTTGAGCTGATCCCGACTCATGCCGCCATACTCTTTGCGCCATCGATAGTAGGTCTGAATTGTTACGCCTATCTGCCGAACAGCCTCGGAAACTGACTTTCCCTGCCCTTGCAAAACTTCAACTTGCCGAAGCTTTAGCACAATATCTTCTGGTTTCTCTCGTTTTCCAGCCATCGTTTAGTCCTCCTGAAAACGGGACAATCATATCCCAATTGGTGGACCACTTCAGTGGGGGCATTCCAATCCCCTCTCACGCATGTAAACATGCGTTGCAGGGCAACGGCTTTAGCGCTTGTGACAAAAAATCATTCTCCACCGTAAGCTGGCCAATCTTGGCGTGAAGCTCTTTGATCTCGCCCTCTTTATTCTCAGCTTTTTTGACCTTGTCTGAGAAAACCCCCGCCATGCCCTCAATAGCCTACCGTTTCCACGCTTACCTGCGTTGCCTCTAGGTGTTTGCGCGCAAACACCTGCCCGTAACAGGTGAAGCTGCCGCTTGGCTGCGATCTCTTGCACCGTCTTGTCACCACGTAGCGCCTCAAGCGCCACAGCAGCCTTGAAGTATCAGAAAATTCAGTCGCTTTCTTATTCTCGTATCCAATCGTTTGGGTTGGATACATCTTAGCAAGCTGTCCGAATTTGCCGGACCACTTGAGCCGCCGGTGGTGTATGCTTTTCACCCATCAGGTGCGCCCGTTTTGGGGTTTGAGGTCCGGCCCGATCTGCTGACACTGGTGCTGACGGATCTGGCTGGCACAACGCCCGCCCTGTTGGCTGATATCGAAGAGATGGCAG
>NZ_JANQTS010000150.1:3211-28791 GCF_030731595.1 Yoonia sp. | reverse complement strand
GCGACCGACACGATGATGGCGGGCAAAGTAGCTGTGGTCTGTGGCTATGGCGACGTGGGCAAAGGCTCTGCCGCGTCCTTGGCCGGTGCCGGTGCGCGGGTTAAAGTAACCGAGGTTGATCCGATCTGCGCATTGCAGGCGGCAATGGACGGGTTCGAGGTCGTTTTGTTGGAGGATGTGCTGGATACCGCAGACATCTTCATTACTACAACCGGTAACCGTGATGTCATCCGGATCGAGCATATGCGCGAGATGAAGGATATGGCGATCGTTGGCAACATCGGCCATTTCGACAACGAAATTCAAGTTGCAGCACTCAAGAACCACAAGTGGACCAACATCAAAGAACAGGTCGACATGATCGAGATGCCTTCTGGCAACCGGTTGATCCTGCTGTCCGAAGGGCGGTTGCTGAACCTTGGTAACGCGACGGGCCACCCCTCATTCGTGATGTCCGCCTCTTTCACCAATCAGGTGCTGGCGCAGATGGAGCTATGGAACAACGGCGGCGAGTATACCGCTGGCGTCTACATCCTGCCCAAACATCTGGATGAAAAGGTTGCCCGCCTGCACTTGAAACGGATCGGCGTCAAACTCACCGAACTGCGCAAGGACCAAGCGGATTATATCGGCGTGACCGTCGAGGGCCCGTTCAAGCCAGAGCATTACCGGTACTAATCGCGCATGCGGCATGCCAAACGTCAGCAAATGGCGCAGGATGCCGCGAAAGCGCAGAGCAAGAAGAAAACACGCAGTTGGGCCCTTATCAGTGGCTTGGCTGCGTTTTTCTTTGCGGGGGTGTTGGCCTACGCAGGGTATCAGGCCCTTGTTCATCCAGACACGCCGCTGCCGCGCGCTTGGAACCCGATGCAGCCTTTGGCTGTCAGTGATCCGGTCACGCCGCTGACTGGTTGGAAGTTGAATCGCGCGGTGGCGTCTTTTGATCAATGCCTTGCGGCGCTGAATGGTTTTGCCGCAGTACAGCCGCAAGAGCCGCTGGAAGACACCGATCAGTGCTTTATCCGTGACCGCGTCGCACTCTCAGGGGTCGGGGATACGCGCCTCGCACCGCTCGAGACCCGTTGCGCTATCGCACTGCGCACGGCGATGTGGGAACGCCACAGCCTGCAACCGGCGGCGGCTGAATTTCTGGGTACTTCGGTCCAAAGCATCCAACACATCGGAAGCTATAATTGCCGCCTGTTGCGGACCAGCGCCGGTCCCTCAACACGGATGAGCACCCATGCTACTGCCGATGCGATAGATATCACGGGATTTGGTTTTGCGGATGGATCGCAGGTGCGGCTTATCGACGATTGGGAAGGGACCGGGCCAAAGGCTGACTTTCTGCGCGCGGCACGGGACGGGGCATGCAAATGGTTCAGCCTGACCTTGTCGCCCGACTATAACCGGCTGCATGCGGATCATTTCCATCTTCAGTCCCGCGGCTGGGGGCTGTGCCGCTGACAAGAATGGCGCGAGGATGACCCCGCGCCCTACTTTTTGCTACATGAGTCCTAGAAGTTGAACGCCACTCGCGCCTTGAAGGTGGTCACGCCAACATCAAGGCCGGTGTCGTTGTAATCGTCAAATTCATGCTGCAGCACTTCTGCACCCACGGTCATGTTTGTGGTCACTGGCAGATCGTAGCCGAAGCCGAACAGATAACCATTGTCATCGCCGAGTTCGGGCGACGTAGCCCAGACAGCACCGGCAGTGCCATAAGCCAGACCGCCGCCAATCTCTGCGCCGATACGCCCTTTGATGCGCGTGGTCGAATCGACTTCGACACTTGCTTCGTCGATGTCATATTCCGTCGTGTCATAGTCGATCTCGGCTCCATAAACGATGTTCCCGCTTTGGATGTTGAGGCCAGCGAAGAGACCGTATGACGGCCCATTGCCGTCGACTCCGGGGCCTGCACCATCGACGTCGATCTGCGATCCACCGATCTGGAAGCCCGCATAGGCCCCAGACCAGTCTTGTGCAAATGTGGCGGCGGGGGCGACTGCGAAGAAAGCGGTGATCGCCAGTGTATTGAGTTTCATCCTGTTGTCCTTGTGGTTGATTGCGTGTCCAAGGATTACGAAAAGGATCAAACGTCAGATCATCACGCCTCAGGCACGTTCACGTGATGGCATGGTCGGGCCGGATCGATCCGGGTTCGCGGACTTGGGGCAGAGGTCAGCGGACAAAACGTGGCTTCACCAGCAAAACGCCGCCTTCTCCGGGATTTTCCCTTTACGATCCTTGTTTTCACCCTTTAACGTGCCGGCTGTGCGGCAAATGGACCGTGTGTGAACGACAACTTGAACAGTGGGGACTTTCTGATGGGAAAAAGAGACGATTTGATTGCGAAATACGCAGACGATCTGAAAAACAAATGTGGCATGACGCCAGACATGGATCTGCTTACAAAGGTTACGATTGGATGCGGTCCAGCGATCTACAACGCTGATGCATCGACAGTTGCAGGCAGCCAGCCGTCTGAAATCGAAACCGTCAAGACCAACTTTCTGATGAAGAAGCTTGGCCTGAAAGACAGCGCCGAGCTTGATACAGCGATCAAATCTGTACTCGAAACCTACGGCCAATCCGAGCGCAACAAGTATCGTGCAGTCGTTTACTACATGCTGACAAAGCATTTCGGCAAAGAAGCCGTCTACGGCTGATCGACCAATCAATTTGTTGCTTGCGCCCGCCATCTGGTGGGCGTTTTGCATTCTGGCACGCAATGTCATTCCAGTTTGAATAAAATGCTTCGTGCTTTTGGTTTGCAGAAATTAGCCATGATCACGTAAAGTAATACGAGGACTAGGATGGTCCGAACCAAAGATTCATATGCGTGTGGTGGCTAGGGAGCACGCGGGGTGAAAGAGGGTTCGGGCAGTGTCCGGGCCCTCTTTCCACACAGATGGCGTGTTATCGTGGCTAGGGCGTTGTTTTGCCCAATGCGCAGATGATCTGCCATTGCTCATCCGTCACGGGTTGCACCGACAGCCGAGAATTGTTGACCAGCACCATATCGGCAAGGCGAGGGTCCGTCTTGATGGTTTCCAGCGTAACGGGTTGCGTAAAGGGCCGCACGGCTTTGATATCGACGCAGTCCCAACGCGGGTCATCGGTCGAGGTATCGGGGTGCGCTTCGGCACAAACCTCGACAATGCCTACGATCTCGAGACCAGTGCGAGAGTGGTAGAAAAAGCCCATATCGCCCAGTTTCATCGCCCGCATATTGTTGCGGGCCTGATAATTGCGCACGCCCTCCCACGGTTCGCCCGCTTCGCCCTTGGCGACCTGTTTGTCCCAGCCCCAAACGTCAGGTTCGGATTTGAACAGCCAATACGCCATCAGCCGATGACTTTCTTCCAGGCGCGCAGCGTCACATCGCCGAACAGCCCTGCTTTGGCATAAGGATCATTGTTGGCCCAGTCTTGGGCAGCGGCCAGATCTGCGACCTCTAGAATGATCAGGGACCCGCACATCTGTTCGTTTTCGTCCAGGATCGGTCCTGCCATTTCGACAACGCCGGTTTCAGCGACATAGGCCAGATGGGCTTCGCGGTTATCCATCCGGGTTTGCAGGGCGCCGGGTTTGTCTTTGGCGATCAGGGCAAAGCGCATTTATTCTTCCTTTAGTGGGCGCGAGAGCAGCGCGTTCAGTGCCGCAGGCACATCGGTTTTTCCGTCTGTCAGGTCTGCGACGACGGTACAGATCGGCATATCAATATTCAGGTCGCGGGCCAATTGGCGCACGGCGCGCGCTGTCGCGACACCCTCGACCGTGGTAGATTGGTCAAAAGTGGTACCTTTTCCAAGCGCCAGCCCGAAGCGATAGTTGCGCGACTGATCTGACGTGCACGTCAGCACCAGATCGCCAAGCCCGGAAAGTCCCGACAAGGTCTCTGGCTGACCGCCAAGTTCGTGCGCCAATCGCTGCATTTCTGGAAAGCCGCGGGTGATCAAGGCCGCGCGCGCGCTTTCGCCAAGCTTCGCACCAATCGCCACACCCGACGCTATGGCCATCACGTTTTTAAGCGCGCCGCCAAGCTCTGCCCCGATCGTGTCTGTAGAGCGGTAAAGCCGCAGGCTTGTCGTGGAAAGAGCGGTTTGCAGGATCGCGCCCGCCGCATCATCGGCGCAGGCCAGCGTCAGGGCAGTGGGTAGACCGCGGGCAATATCGGCCGCAAAGGATGGTCCGGTCAGAATGGCCGCAACCGCGCCCGGGACCAGATCGCGTATCGTGCTGGCGGGGCCGGTCATCCGCGTCAGATCAATCCCCTTGCAGCAGGCGACAAGGTATTTTCCATCAAGCCTGTCGGCATGGGTGGTCAAGAAATCCCGCAGGGTCTGTGCCGGGATTGCCAGAAGGATCACATCGCAGGCAAAAAGCGTCTCTAACGCTGCGGAAAAAGCCATCTTTTCTGGCAATACCACACCGGGCAGCTTGGCGTTCATGCGGGCCGATTGCATCTGTGCCACCGCCTTGGGATCGCGCGCCCAAAGCTGGATATCATTCCCATCCAGCGCCAGAGCCACGCCGAGCGCCGTGCCAAAAGCCCCCCCACCCGCAATCCCGATTTTCATGCCTTCGCCCCCTTCTTGCCAGAGCCTAGCATTGGTGCGGCGCGCTGGTCCAATGGCCAGCGTGGGCGAGCCGACAATGTCAGGTCATCGATCTCGCCATGCGACATTCGTTCAATGCCAGCATAGGCAATCATGGCGGCGTTGTCGGTGCATAGATGAAGGGGTGGGGCAATAAAATCAGTGTCTAATCCAGCACAAAGCGCCATCAGGCCATCCCTGATCACCCCGTTGGCCGCGACGCCGCCCGCAATCGCAAATGACCGTTTCTCTGGGTTCATCGCAAGATACTGCACAAGCGCCCGCCGCGTTTTTTCGATCAGCACATCGGTTACTGCCGCTTGAAAACCAGCGCTCAGGTCGGCCTGATCCTGCCGTGTCAGCCCACCACTTTCTGCAACCACGCCATCGCGTGCACGTAGAATGGCTGTTTTGAGACCAGAGAAAGACATATCGCAGCCGGGCTGGTTAAGCAGAGGTCTGGGCAAGGTAAATCGCGCTGGATCGCCGGACTGCGCGGCCTTTTCAACAGATGGCCCACCGGGTTGCGGTAGGCCAAGCAACCGTGCCGTTTTGTCAAAGGCCTCGCCGGGCGCATCATCAATCGTGCCGCCGATCCGCTGATAGCTGTCATGCGCTTCGACAATCAGGAATTGGCAATGACCGCCAGAAACCAGCAACATCAGGTAAGGATAGGGTGTCTGGTCGGTCAATCGTGGTGTGAGCGCATGACCTGCCAAATGGTTCACCCCAATGAGGGGCAACCCAGTCGCGGCACTTAGCCCTTTGGCGCACATCACGCCGGACAGTACGCCCCCGATCAGGCCCGGTCCGGCCGTGACAGCGATGCCGTCGAGCGCGCTGAGCGAGAGCCCGGCCTTGGCCAAGGCCTCTTCTATGCAGTGATCCAGCTTTTCGGCATGGGCCCGTGCGGCAATCTCGGGCACGACCCCGCCAAATGCGGCGTGCAGCGATGTTTGACCATAGACGACAGAGGAAAGAACTGTGTTCCCGCGCACGACCGCAGCAGCCGTGTCATCACAGCTGCTTTCGATTCCAAGAAGGGTCAGGTGTTCGGCCATGGTCGTTCCGGTTGCTTGTCCGTCAGACGCAGGTAACATTGCGCATGGCCGCAAACAATGGTGCCCTCATGACGCCCACCCTGATCCTGACCCGCCCTGCGGCGCAAAGTGAAAGCTTTGCGGCCGAGATCATGGCGCTCTGGGACAAACCATTGCACATCATTCTGTCGCCGCTTTTGGAAATTGTGCCATTGCAAGCCAAAGTGACGCGGCCACATGCGGTGATCTTTACCTCTGCAAACGGGGTTGCGGCCGCAAAGACCCTGAAACTGCCAAAGGGTCTGACCGCATGGTGTGTAGGTGCAAAAACCGGACGGATGGCGCAGGAGGCGGGATTCGACCCCATTGTGGGGCCAGGCGATGCTGCAGGGCTTGTCAGGGATATTGTTGCGGCCAGACCTTCGGGCGTTCTTGCCCATATTCGCGGCATGTATACGCGCGGCGATGTCGCCGCACATTTGGCCGCAGCAGGAATTCCTTGTATGGAGGTGGTAGCCTATGACCAGCGGGCACTGCCGCTCACCGCGCAGGCCCAAGCATCACTTCGTGGTCAGCAACCTGTGATTTTCCCCCTGTTTTCGCCGCGCACAGCCACCATATTGAACCGGCAGGGGCCATTCTCGGGTCCCGTTGAAGTGATTGCCATGAGTGATGCCGTCAAAGATGTCTTGGATTGTGAGAATTTCTCAAAGGTCTCTGTGGCCGTAAAGCCGGAACGGGATGCCATGATTGCCGAGACACTTGCGGCGTTAAGGCGGCTTGCTGCTGTGGGCTAAGTGTCGGACCATTGCTTGAGGGTCTGGGTTTGGCACGATAGGATAACCAAACATCTGCTCACTTGAGCCGGTGGCGGTGCTGAAAGGGTGAAAACGTGGCAAAACAGCCAGCCAATGGTCGAAAGACGCCAGCAAAGTCGACGAAAGCAACCGGCACAGATGCGGAACGCGCCGAATCGGTCGCCGTTGTCGGGCCTCAGGTAGACCCGATTCCGCCGGAAGTTCATGCCAAAGCAGTGACCGTGCCTGCAGAAACGCCGTCAGTCCCAGTGACCGAGAAACCCAAGCCAACGCCGCCCGCCACACAAAAGGCGGCCCCAGCCCCCGCACAATCAAGTGGTTTCTTGCCACTTGTCTTGGGCGGATTGCTGGCCGGTGTCATGGGATTTGCAGTCGCGACCTTTACAGCACCCGCAGCTGACAACACGCTTGCCGGTCAGCTTGCCGAGCAAGCCGCGGCAATTTCTTCCTTGGAACAGCAGGTGGCTACTTTCCCCAGCACCGATCTGACCGGGATTGTTGCAGATCAGGACGCACTGACCTCTGAAGTGACTGCTTTGCAGGCCGCACTTGCCGATATCTCAGAGCGGCTGGCAGCGCTTGAGGCGCTTCCGCCAGCGCCCGCTGCTTCTTCTGGTGTTGCCGCAGGTGTGGCAGATGAAATGGATGCGCTGCGGGCCCAGATTGCGGAAATGACAGATGCCGCACAGATCGAACTCGAGGAAGCCCGCGCCGCTGCGGATTCGATTGAGGCAAATGCCGCCGCCGCCGCCCGCAGTGCTGCGGCCCGTGCCGCTTTGGCCCGTGTGCAGACGGCGCTGGAAAGCGGCGCGCCGATCGGGGCTGCCTTGGGAGATCTTGAAGAGGCAATCGGGGCAAGTGCGCCTGACGCCCTGCTCGCCGTCCAAGATGGCGTTCCGACGCTGGGCAGTTTGCAAGAACAATTCCCAGATGTCGCGCGCGCCGCCCTTGCCATTGCGCGCAGCGAAGGTGTCTCTGGCGAGGAAACCACCGGATTTGGGGCGTTCTTGCGCAACCAATTCGATGTACGGTCAACCACACCGCGCGAAGGCAATAGCGCCGATGCCGTTCTTTCGCGGGCCGAGGCCGCAATGCGCGGTGGGCGTCTTGCCGATGCCCTGAGCGAGATCAGTGCATTGCCCGAGGTCGCCCGCGCAGAGATGTCGGACTGGCTCGCGCAGGCCGAAGCCCGTGCTGACGCGATCGCGGCGGTCGATATCCTGTCTTCATCCATTTCTGGCAACTAAAGGCGAACCCTATGCTCTGGTCCCTGATAAAAATTCTGGCGTTTGTCGCAGCCATCACGGCCCTGACCTACGGCGGCACACAGTTGATGGAAGTGGACGGCGGTGCGACGGTCGATGTCGCCGGTCAGGAATTCACACTCAGCCCGCTAGAGATGGTTTTTGCCTTGGGTGCCATGGTTCTGGCGGTCTGGCTGGGTCTGAAACTGCTGGCGCTTTGTGTGGCGACCTTCAAGTTTCTCAATGGTGATGAAACCGCCATTTCGCGCTATTTCGACCGTAATCGCGAGCGCAAGGGCTATGAGGCGCTAAGCGAAGGTATGATGGCGCTTGCCTCTGGCGAAGGGCATCTGGCGATGACCAAAGCGGCGCGGGCGGATAAGTATCTTAGGCAACCTCAATTGACGAACCTTTTGACTGCGCAGGCTGCCGAGATGACCGGTGATCGCAAAAAGGCCGAAGAAACCTATAAGAAACTGCTGGCCGACGACAAGACCCGGTTTGTGGGTGTGCGCGGCATCATGAAGCAAAAGCTGTCCGAGGGTGATACCGACACTGCATTGGCTTTGGCTAAAAAGGCTTTTGCTCTCAAGCCAAAGCACGAAGAAACCCAAGATGTCCTGCTGCGTTTACAGGCCGAAAAATCCGACTGGGCAGGCGCACGCAAGACGCTGGGCGCCAAGCTGAAATCCGGTAGTCTGCCGCGTGATGTGCACAAACGGAGGGATGCGGTGCTGGCCTTGTCAGAGGCGCGGGACATCCTGAATGAGGGCAATACGATCGAAGCCCGTGAAGCTGCGATCGAAGCGAACCGCCTGTCGCCAGATCTGATCCCCGCAGCGATCATGGCTGCCCGAGGATACATAAGCGAAGGCAACGCCCGTTATGCGACCCGTGTTCTGACTAAGACATGGAACGCCCAGCCCCATCCGGACATTGCTGCAGCCTTTGCAGAGATTGTGCCGGATGAGACACCGCAGGCACGGCTCAAGCGCTTCAACACGCTGATCAAGTCCACGCAAGACAATCCAGAAACCAAAATGCTGTTAGCCGAACTTCAGATTTCGGCAGAGGATTTCCCGGCAGCCAAGCGGGCGCTGGGCGATCTGGTCACCAAAGACCCGACTGCACGCAGTCTGACACTGATGGCAGCAATCGAACGCGGTCAAGGCGCTGACGATTCCGTCGTGCGTGGTTGGCTGACCCGCGCATTGACAGCGCCACGCGGACCGCAGTGGATCTGCGAGAATTGTCAGCATATTCACCCGACGTGGGGCGCCACATGTAATAATTGCGGGTCCTTTGACACGCTCGCCTGGAAAACGCCACCTGCCAGCGAAGTGGCCATGCCGTCCGGTACCGAGATGCTGCCGCTGATTGTTGGCGCAGCATCAGAGCCAGCTTTGCCAGCTGTAAGTCCAGTTGAAGAAGCTGAAGTGGTCGAGGATGCAAAAAAGACATAAACCCGTGGTCAGATGCACATCGGATTGCGGTGGCTTGAGCGATTTATATCGCGAATAGGACAACCAAAAAATACGGCAAGACGGGCGTTAGTTCTGGTCAGCCACGGGTGACTGTTTTGTCATGGCAGAGCGTGGAGTCAAAAGAGTCCAGATTACAACGCCGATTACGGCAACCAATCCACCCAAGACATAAAACGCCAAGGCGATCCAAATGCCAGCTCCTGCAACAAGTGCCAAAATCGCTGCTGAGGCACCTACGATAATACCAATTATCATATAAGCTATTAGCATTCGTCCCCTCCGCGATTTTCGCTTCCTCGTTCGAAAATCTAACATTATCTTCTGAGAAGAAAGTGTTTCAATTATGACATTCTTCTGTCGAAGTTGACCTCAGTTCGTTAACATAACGTTAAAGTTGTGGCAGAGATCAGGCTGAAAAACATTACAAGACCAACCGCACACATTCAATCCTATTGATGTTATCTAGGTCGCTTTCGTTTCTGTAAATAGTAGGTGCTCTGGAAATCAAACATCGGCGAGAAAGCACACAGCGCATTTTTCTCGCGCACTGCCCCGTGTTGCTGGATGTGAAGTACTGGACGATGAATTGCCATGTTGGCATTCACTTACAACAAGAAACGGTTTGAAAGGTTGCTTTTGCCAGCGCGAACCGGACTGTCCCGGCCGCAAGGAAAAATATATGGAAAACAGTCAATTATGGATCTGAATTCCTTGGAGGGACAGCAAAGATGCATGCGCCCATGCTTTGGAGAATTGTCCTGAGCGGCGTAGTTTTGGGAAGAAGCCGAGAGAGCCCAGGTCCCAAATTTGGGATTTTCTGCCGTCAAATCCATCGGCGTAGATTTGCAGATTCTATAGGCAAGACCTTGCTACGATCGACACCACGGGCTTAGCTATGTGTCAAAGGCAGCACAATTGCGCCTTCTTCCCGGGCCAGCGTCAGCTTCATCGAGGCTCAAAACCGATTCTCGAAACGATCTGACGCTAGTAGTAAGAATCGGAATATTCGTCTTCCCGACTCACATGCCGGCAGTCGTTCAGTACCACGCCCAGCACATTGGTGAGTTCAGCTACTTCACGTTCGCATTGATCAAGCTGGCTCGATTTGGTGTGCTCTGCGCGGGCAACAATCAAGGCACAGTCGACGTTCTTCAAAAAAGCGCGTGTGTCGTCCGCGACAAACATGGGCGGCAAGTCAAAAATCATGATGTCGGGCGCAAAGTTCTCTTGAATCCGGTTCAATGTGTCTGTCGTCCGCCCAGCCATCAAGACCTGAGTCGAATCCGGCACGGCCGCTGTGTTCATTGAAATGGCGACATTCCCGCGCAGACAGATCATCTGGCTCTCGGGAGGCACTTCGCCGGTCAGCATGGCTTTGATGCTGTGTTGCGGTCTGCGACCCAGCTGGTCCGATATGCTGGGTCGGCGTAGATCCATGTCAAACAGAATGGTGCGGTGCTCCCGTTGCCGAGAGAGGCCAACCGCCAGGTTGCAGGCCGTGGTGGTTTTCCCGCAGGCTTTGTTTGGAGATGTGATGGCCAATCGTTTCCAGCCATTCTGCTGCATCAACATGAAGACCTTTGTCCGCAATACATCAAACGGGTTTGATTCAGGTTCTGCATTGAGTGTCAGGATCCGGTTCCTTTGCAGATGATCGGGGTTTGGCTCATAAGGCATCAGCTCTGCCCAGCGCGCATCCACCTGTGTCGAGGCGCTGCCCTGCACAGCACGGCGGCCTTGCGGCGCTGCGGCGCGCGCGGGATCATTCTGGTTAACCTTTGGTGCGACCGAGGGCTTTGCCTGACCGATGGAAGGATGACGCAGCGCATTCTCCCGCGCTTCCCGAGCATCATTGAGGGCTTTTTGTAATTTTTCCATGGTAATTGCTGTGTCCTAGCAGCCGGCGCTTACGTCAGCCGGTCCTTCAATTTTTCAAACAAAAGATCGAGTGGCATAACGTAACTGTCGATCGCCCACATGATTGCGGGAACAGAGGCGATCACGGCAAGAGAGGCAACGACTTGAAGCCCCCGCCGCAGCCGTCTTTGACCGATCGTCTCAATCTGCGGGATGACGGCAAGCGGTACAATCCCCATATTTTTGACGATGTCCGCTTGTCTGCGCACTGTTTGGTTAAGCATTTCAAGCAGTAGAAAGAAGCCGCCCGCCAGTCCGATGCCGATTGCAGTTGCCATCATCACGATAGCAAAGCGGTTTGGGCTGGATGGATCGCTTGGAACAGAGGCGGCCTCCAATACCGTGATCCGCTCGCCCTTGGCAGCGGCAATGATATTCAAGCTGCTTTGTGCTTGGGCAAGTCGACCCACTGTTGCGTCATAGAGGTTCTGGATGTTTTCTTGTTCCCGCTCCAAACCACTCAGGATGATCCCATTGGCCGGGATCTGCGCGATGCTCTCTCTTAGCATCAATAGTTCTGCGTTTGCATCAGCCACTTCTTCCCGCAGCGTCTCGGTACGGCTGTCAATTTCAGCAAGACTGATCTCAAGCGCTGTCCTTTGCGCTGTCGGTGGTGTGGGTTGTGTTTCGGGAGCTTCAAGCGCGGCAGCTTCCATGCGCGACCTGAGCGCTTCCACTTGGGAAACGAGGTTGCGCACGCGCGGGTTTGACGGCGAATAGATGCTGCGCGCTACACTCAGTTCGCTTTCCAGATCGATCAATAGCTGCTCTTCATTGCTTAGGCTCAGTGGGCCCGGCGCCGTCACGCTGCCGGTCGCCTCGAACACACGCAATATATTGGTCCGCTGAGTCGCCAGACTATTAAGTTCCCGTTCCGCCCGGGACACGCGTTCTTGCAGCAAAGACTGACGAGTTTGGTTGTAGTCAAGGTTCTCGGGCAGGGCATCAGCATTCTCGCGCTTGAAATCCGCGATAATACCGCTTTGGATATCAAGCTCGTCCGAATAACGGCGCAGTTCTTGTTCATGAAAGGCCAGTGTATCTTCGGCTTGGCTGATGGTTGCACTGCTGCTCAGTTCGAGTGCAATATCGACATAGCGATTGATGACCTCTGCGGCCTTGACCGGGTTGTCAGCAGTAAAGCCTAGCCGCATCAAATTGGCCTGATCGCGTCCAACCGTCAGTTCAATAACGCTCGCTTCGCGCATCGCTTCGACAACCTCGTCAGGATTCATTGCGCCTTGTTCTGAAAAAACCTGAACCTCATTGGCGATATCAATCAGGTTAGCGCGAGTGAGCAACCTTTGCTGAATAACGCGCAGTTGGTCCGAAGCAGAAGTCGGAGACGCGGATTGCCCGGCGCTTTCTGTAATCTGGGCCGACTCTACCAAGAGCGTCGCAGATGTTGAGTACATTGGAGGCAACCGCTGAGCGATGATCAGTCCGGCGATAGATGCGCTCAGAAAGAGCAGGATCATGACAGGTAAACGTCGAGGCAATAACTTTAAATAAAAACGCAGATCTGAGATCATTGAGGATAGTTCCCGGGGGGCGCAAACACAGCGCTATGGTACAAAGACATATTGAACATTTTGACTATCAGTTATTTCGTCGGATTATGCCAGTTACAAGATGTGTTTGCGACCTTTCCTTTTGCCTAAAAACGCTCTGTTTGCTCGCCGAATGACGTTAATCAAGGCGCACCACCGTATTTTTGGGCCTCTTTTCTCGGACCGGCTGCGATTGCGTCGGTTCTGAAACAGAGTTTGGCTTTCGAAATAGCGGACTTGAGGGTCCCGACCTCGCCGAAGCAGCGGGATTAAGCGTTTGGGATAGAGTTTAATTTTTGGAACCTGCGTGACCTCTCTGCGGCAATATATCCTTGTTTTTTGGCCCTCAGGACGACACCTCATTTGCCACGCGGCCAACCGAACAGGTGTCCTTATCTGTGTTGAGTATTTGCCACAGAAAATTCAAGGCAAATGTAAATCCTTTAAAATCATTGGTTTGTTAATGAAAGTTAACGTATTCTCGAGAAAACAATAAAGAGCAGATCAGTAAGATGGCTAGTTTTTCGAGATTCTCTCGCGGTTCCCGCGTGCTAGGCGCATTTGCGTTTGCGGGTCTAGTGGGGTGCACACAAGAACAAGTGGCAGAGCCGCTTGACGTCAGTTTGTCGGATTCTTTTCATGCGGAAAATCAAGCAGGCGCCGCGTCTCCAATCCCGATCGCCCAGCTTTATGATGATACGGTTGCCGCCCGCCTCGTTGATACCGCATTGATGCAAAACTTACAGTTAAAGCAAGCAAAAGCCCGCATTGACCGGGCTTCTGCCTTTGCCGGAACAACATCGCCGAACATTCGCATTGATGGCCTTCTCCAAGCCACCGAAGCTGCAGAAGACGCTGGCACAGACAGCTCTCGGGCCGAGTTGAATCTGGGGATTGATCTGTTTGGAGGCCGCGCCGCGCGCAAGATGGCAGCACTGGATGAACTCTTGGCTGTTCAGCTTGATGCAGAAGCCTCCCGGCAGCTGATCGTCAGCAATCTTTTGTCTGCCTACATCGACCTAAGGTTCCTTGAGGTGCGGCTTCTGCAGTTGCAGTCCGAGCAAACGATCCGTCAGAGTGGCCTGAATGCCGTTCGTCAACGGCGCGACGTAAATGATGCGACTTTGGTGGAACTGAGGCAGGCAGAGCTTGCTGTCATCGAAACCCGCCAAGCCATTCCGTCAGTGATTTCAGCGATCGATGCGCGGAAGAATCAGATTGCGTCGCTGATTGGTCGCTCGCAGCCACCGGTAGGCTTGCTGGATGAAAGGACCGGGCAGATCCCAAGCCCAGCATTCATGTTTGGCGCAGGTGTGCCCGCAGATCTTTTGCGCAACCGTCCCGAAATTCAAGCTGCAGAGGCGCGGTATCGCAGTGCCTTGAGTGATTTGGATGCCGCCCGTGCCGCCCGTTTCCCGAGCCTCACGCTGAGCGGCACGCTTGGCCTTATCACCACATCCGGCGAGAACTCTGATGTTGCCACAGCGGGTGCAGCGATCAATATTCCGATCTTCAATCAAGGGGCCTTGGCAAATGCGGTTCTGGTCGAAGAGGCTGATGTCCAGATCGCGATGTTGTCATGGCGGCAAGCCGTGTTGAGCGCCATAGAGGAAACAGAAACTGCCCTTTCCGCAGTTCGTGCAGCTCAGGAGACCTTGCGTCATGCGAACCAGGCCGTTCGTTTGAACAACGAAATCGCAGAATTCCAACGCGAACTTCTGACGACAGGCGATCTGACTGTTGGAGACTACGTGCGGACACTTCGTGACTTGTCTGCGGCACAAGCCTCGCAAGCCACGGCCCGACGGGACGTTGCTTTGCAAACAGCGCAACTTCAATTCGCACTTGGATTATTGTGGACAACACCCAGCAACGCTAATTTGATTGACCCTCAAGTCGATACCAACTAGCCGTTTCGCGCGGCAATTGGACAATGACTTTTGTTATCCGTAGGCTGTGTTAAAATCGACGCAGGCAATAAATGTATTCAAGAGCGGTCGAATGAATCTGAACCTTTACACCGAGCATTTCTGCCTGAGCGAACGGCCTTTCTCGCTCTTGCCGGATCCCGATTTCTTGTATTGGACGGATGATCACAGGCGTGCCTATACAATGCTTGAATATGGGGTGGCGACGCGGGCACCAATTACTTTGATTACGGGCGAGGTTGGTGCGGGCAAAACCACGCTGCTGCAATATCTGCTTAAAAACCTGGGTGATTCTGTCACGGTCGGTTTGGTATCCAATCTTCATTCTGGTCGCGGTGATTTGCTGCGCTGGGTGATGATGGCGCTCGATATTCCGGTTGAAAACGATCATGACTACGTCAAACGATTTGAGATTTTTCAACAATTCCTGATTGCCGAATACGCCGCTGGGCGCCACGTTCTGATGATTTTTGATGAAGCACAGAACATGCCGCAAGAATCGTTGGAAGAATTGCGAATGTTCACCAACATCAATGCAAACAAGGACGAATTGCTGCAGCTTTTGTTGATCGGCCAGCCTGAATTGCGTGATATCATCCGAAGACCGGATATGAAGCAGTTCGCACAGCGGATCGCGTCCAGCTTTCACTTGTCGCATATGGACCAGAATACGGTCTATTCCTACATCGTCCACCGGATCGAGAAGGCGGGCGGCAGACAGCATATGTTCAGCCGCGAGGCATCTGATCTTGTTCACGAAATCACTGGAGGCATCCCGCGGCTTGTAAACCAGCTGTGCGATATTGCCATGCTTTATGGATCCATCAGCAAGCGCGAAATCGTAGGTGTGGAACACGTGAAGGCTGTTTTGAAAGATGGTGCCTATTTCAGCCCGAAAACCGAAGACGAACCAGAGTCCGATCGCGAGCGTTCGGCGTCATAATATGGTGCTTTGGCAGGCTTTGCGATGACTCTCATGGGGGAACAGGCATGAAAGCCGCGACCAAAGCGTTTGCGATGCGCGCGCTGACGAACGGTCCTGCCTATGGTCTCATGCGTGCCTATGCGTTGAAAAGCCAGCCCACGACGATCTTGTGCTACCACACGTTGCGCCCTGACAATCAGCCGCTGGATGCCTGGGTCGCCTTGCGCGAAAGCGACTTTCTCGCGCAGGTCCAGATGCTGCGCAGGTACTACGATATCGTTTCGTTGGACGACGGGCTTGCCCCCGCCCCCAAGGGCCGCCGCCCTCGCGCAGTGCTGACCTTTGATGACGGGGAGGTTGGACTTTTCGATCATCTCTTGCCAATCGTCAAAGCTATGGATCTTCCCGTGACCGTCTATGTGGCAACCGCGCATATCGAAACGCAGACGTCCTTTTGGTTCGACCGCGTCATGAACGCACTTCAGCGGGCCGGTCAGACGCAGGTCATCCTCGAAGGGTTCGGCAAGTGGGACATTGGGCCTGAGCGCGGCAAGAATCGGTGGGCCGGGATTGGCGCGGTTCTAGAGGCCATCAAGACTGCACCGACAGAGCAACGTGACGCGCTTGCAGACGATGTCGTTGCGCAAGCCGGATCAGAGACGGGTGGATTTACGCCGCTACAGCCTATGCGGTTGGCCCAACTCCAAGAAATGGCATCTGATCCGCGCATCACGATCGGCGCGCATAGCCATGGGCATGAATTGCTTGATCAGCTTTCGATCGCCGAAGCGACGTTGAGTATTGAGCGCTCTCGCGACCTTCTCAAGGCTTGGACAGGACACGAAATCTGCCACTTTGCATATCCAAATGGCAACTACACGCCACAACTCATGGAAGCTCTAGAAAAGGTGGGTTTTATTTCGGCCACAATTCTGGAGGATAGATTGGTCCAAGAGGGTGCGCCGGCCCTTGCGATCCCGCGCATTGGTGTTGGGCGCTATGATACCCTTGACCGGCTCAAGCTTCGGCTGGTTGGCATTTAGACTCTATGTGGTGTGTGCTTTTTGCATAGATTGCAGCAACGTGCTTGCCGTAAACCTTTCGGGACATCGGGCAGGTCGCTACAACTGCGGGCATTGTCATAAACAGTAATTAAAGAGTGATCCGAAAATGAGCCAAACGAGTGAAAAAGTCATCTGGCGCTTGCTGGTGCTGAGTTTCGTTCTCGCCACTTTGTACAGGCTCTATCCGATCATATCGGGCACCTCCGTCTTGAGAGAGGCTTTCATGACGGAAGACGGCTATCTGATGCTGACGATCGCGCGCAATATGGCGATCGGGTTGGGCATGTCCGTTTCTGATGGGACGATTGCCTCGAATGGCGTGCAGCCTTTGGCGACCTTCATCTTTTCAGTCCCCTTTCTTCTGTCGGGCGGTGACAAGGTTCTGGGCATTGCCGGCGTCCAGTTCATTTCCGCTATGATCGCAGTGATCGGTATCTTCACGGTACACAGGTTTTTCCGTCTGATCCTTGCGACACAAGATGACCGTCCGATCTGGCCGTGGTTGTTAACGGCAATCTGGTTCGCCAGCCCGATCATGCTGATGCATACAATGAACGGACTGGAGACTGGTCTCTATTCTGTCATGCTAACGGTCACGCTTGTCGTCTTCGGCAAGGTGCTGATGCAGCAAGACCCGCGCAACATGCGCCTTCCTTTGCTCCTGGGTGTCGTCGGGGGCATCACCTTTCTGGCGCGCAATGATGCCGTCTTCTTGCTATTCTCGATCTTTGGGGTCTGGTTTATCCATGAGGTTTTTGTTGCGCGGCGTGGGCTTGCTTCTGCGCTGCGGCTGATCATCCCGTCTGGTCTGTTGATTGTCCTGATTTCGGCGCCTTGGATGATTAACAACTACGTCAACTTTGGATCGATCGTGCCGGTGAGCGGCACAGCGCAGTCGTTGAGCGGCGGATTTGCGCGGAATGCTGATATATTGCCCGCCATCCTGTTTGAATATGCTTTCTTGATGTTTCCGGTCCCTGCGGCCTTTCAAGGCATGCCCGTTTTTCAGTGGAGCGCGGTTGCGGTTGTCACAACAATTCTAGTGGCTTTCATGGTCCAGACTTGGCGTAGGGGTGGCAGCATCCGTTATGTGGTGGCCGCCTATATGACCTATGCTGTCGTGATGGCGGCATACTACGGGTTCTATTTCGGGGCGGGCTGGTTCCTTAGTCGGTATCTATCGCCACTTGCACCGCTTTTGACCGTGGCAACATTCTCGGTGGCACTCGGACTTGCGCAGCTCCTCGTGAAATCGCGAGCGGCGCAAGTCATGCGCGGATTGGGCCTCGTGAGCTTGCTGCTTTGTTTCGTCTTGTTGGGCAGGTTCCTTGTTCCCGGAGTGAAAGAGCAGGGCCATTTTCAGGTGGTTGATTGGGTAAACCAGAATGTTCCCGAAGAGACATGGGTCGGTGCAGTGCAGACTGGGACCTTGGGCTATTGGCATGACAAGACGATTAATCTGGATGGAAAAGTAAACCCGGCAGCCCTGAATGCCCTGCTGACCGAGGGCCATTTCCTGAACTATGTTGTCGATAGCCCGATCGTATATCTTGCCGATTGGGCGGGTATAGCGTCTTGGGTCACAGATGAAATGGCGGACAGAAATGCCCGTTTTGTAGAAGAGTTCGAGCTTGTTCTGCATGAGCCAGAGAACAATCTTACTGTTCTCAAGCGTCGGTAAGCATGTGATTTAAGGTGAAAATGAATGAGTCTTGATGCAGCCCGACAGTATCTCTTGGGTGACGGTTCCGACGCATTGATCGCCTTTATGGCGGCGCAAAGTGTGGATTTGGCACAAACCGGCGACACTTCATTGCCAAAGGCGAGGGCCGTAGAGCTTGGCTGGCTCGACCCGGTGACCGAACAGCGAACAGCGACGGGAATCTTCGTCAGCGACTCATGCCGCGAGTATCTGTTTTGGCAGAAACGCGATAGAAAGTTACCGTTTGAGAACACGCTTGCGCATTTGGGGCGCGCTGTCTTCAAGGACAAGCATGTGTGCGAGATCGGGGCCGGCATGGGCGCCAACCTGATGTCTTTGGCCACAACCAACACTAAGCTTTGCGGTGTCGAGCCGGTCGATGCCTATATCGTCTTGGGCGATATTTTCCGCGAACGCGAGGGCCTTGAACCCATCGAGATAAGGATAGGCGGGGCTGAAGCCTTGCCGTTCGAAGCCGATGAGGTCGATCTCATTCTTTTGGTGTCGGCGCATCAGTATTTTGACATACACCTTGCGCTGAAAGAGATCGCGCGCGTGCTCAGGCCCGGCGGTGAGCTTATTCTGATTGGCGGGACATTGTGGCCCTATTTCACGCAAATAGGCCGGCAAGTGATTGCAGGCAAAAGCTCTCCAAAGGACTTTCTGATCACGGTGACAAATACGCTTAGCTATATGGCGTTTGGGCGTCGTATCATCCCCAGCCGAAGCGGGTTTTCGACCGCCCGTCCGGTTTACCCGACGCGCGCAGCGATGAAGCGCTGGATGCGTGCGGCTGGATTTGAACAGGTGGTCGAGCCCGATTCAATCGAGGACGAGACCTGCTTTTTCGTCAAACAATCCGGCATTGAGTGACTAGGCGAAATCATGAAAGCGAATCGGCGAATCTTGCCGACAGGCTGATGTTTAATTGTTTTCAGTTGACAATATAATGCGCAGGCCAGACCTAGATTGTGTTGGAATAGAACAAGATTGGTGGAGTTATGATCGTGACGGGTATGCATATTTCCTTTCAAGAAAAACTGGTATCGGCCGTTATTCTTTGTGCATTGTCGGCCTGTGGTACCAGCACCCCGGATGAACGGACGGTCAGCGATCAGCCCATTGCCAACCTTTCGACGTCCTCTGCAGCCTCTTTGTTTGTCAGAGTTGCAGACGGGGAGGTATTGTCTGCTCCTGAGGTCCAGACTTGGGATGATGCGCTTTCGCCGATTGCCACGACTTTATTCGCCAATCGACCAGTTACGCCTTGGTCCAGTGTGCCGGATGCTGGTTCCGCAGACTATGAGTATGTTGGCGGGGTTGAGCTTGTGCCTAACGGCGATGACAGTAACCGTATCTTTGGGACAATGAGTGCAACCACGAATTTTAGT
Organism: Yoonia sp.; assembly: GCF_030731595.1. Classification (GTDB taxonomy): domain Bacteria; phylum Pseudomonadota; class Alphaproteobacteria; order Rhodobacterales; family Rhodobacteraceae; genus Yoonia. The sequence goes on along the minus strand of NZ_JANQTS010000150.1, from coordinate 9,124 downwards.
ACGACAGCCATCACGGGGACTGCGCAGAATTTCTTTTCGGGTACGGAGGCCCTGCAGGCGGGGCAATTAAATTTTTCCGGGACTTTTTTCCGTGACAATGATCTTGCCAATGAATTCGGCATAAGTGGAGCTTTTACAGGCACTCTTGATGGCCCGATCATTGATGGACCAGTCAATATCAACGTCGCCGGAGACTTTGCCGACTCTGCGACTGTCATCTACGGCGGTGGGACGGGGACGGCAGGAGCCGGAGACGCTACCGCATCATTCGTATTGACGCGGGACTAATACCTCACATTTGCGCAACTGCATGCTGTCAGAGGTACTTGGCTGTTGCGCGCAATTCCAACACACTGAGGGAATGATCATTTCAGGCCCCTAGGCGCGACCGCGCTCTTTTGGTAGGGCATGGTTTTTAGCGGTCATCACAGTGTGGATCGGATTTTGTGCTTTTAACAAGTAACCCAGCGAAACAAGCGTCAGAAGCGAGATCATTCCTTAATTGGGGCATGTTCTGGTTTCTGCTGGCTGTCGTGTCAGCGGGGATATTTTTCGCGGATGGCATCGCTGCGTTACTGCGCGCCTGGTCTTTGCCGGAATATAGTCATGGTCCGCTGATCCCCGTCCTGTCGGGGCTCTTGTTTCTGCGACAGCTCAAGCAATACCCACCACAGCCCGGTGTGATCAACGACCGGTGGGTCGGGGTTGTCGTGATTGTCATTGCCTTGGCATTTGGCGCTTTGGGCCGGCTTGCAAACATTCCTGATCTTGTCGCCTATGGTCTTATCATCTGGGTTGGCGGTTTGCTTTTGGTTGGTTTTGGCTGGCGGACTGGACGCCATTTCTGGCCACCTGTCTTGCATCTTGTCTATATGCTGCCCCTGCCAGACACCTTTTACTATAAGATGTCGACGACACTTCAGTTGATCTCTTCCGAGTTGGGGGTTTGGCTTTTGGGCCTTTTTTCCGTCCCGGTCTTTCTGGATGGCAACATCATCGACCTGGGCGTGCTCAAACTGCATGTGGCAGAGGCCTGTTCCGGCCTGCGCTATCTTTTTCCCATCCTGAGCTTTTCATACATTTTTGCGGTACTTTACAAAGGGCCTCTTTGGCACAAGGCGGTGCTGCTGTTGTCAGCGGCACCGATCACGGTCTTCATGAATTCGGTCAGAATCGCTGTGGCTGGGGTGCTGGCGCAATACTTCGGCGTTGATTGGCTGGAAGGCTTTACGCATTTCTTTGAAGGTTGGGTTATCTTTGTCGCCTGCATTCTCATCCTGTTTGGCTTGGCTTGGTCGATGTTGCGGCTGCAAAGGTCAAATATGCGCCTCGCCGATGCGCTTGATCTGAATACCGATGGCTTGGTCCTGCAGGCCAAGCGTGTAGGGCTGGTCCAGCCATCGCGCGCTTTGATTGGTGCGGTTATTGTCTCGTTCGCGGTCATTGCCGTCTTTCAAATCGCGCCAGAGCGGGACAGAACTGCGCCGGTCCGCGAGCGTTTTGCTGCTTTGGAGCCCGATATCGGAAACTGGAAGAGAAGCGCTCATATGCCATTTGATCGGGTAACCGAAATCACATTGGCAGCGGATGACTATCACAATGTCGAACTGACAAACGGGAGCGGACAACCTTCTGTTGGGTTGTTTATGGCATGGTATGCCGATCAAAGCTCTGGCGGAGTGCATAGCCCCGAGATCTGTTTGCCGGGTGCCGGTTGGGAGATCGCCTGGCTGGATCGCACGAACATCGCTTCGCAGATCAACTCAGCGACGGATTTCCATATTAATCGTGCCATCATCCAGAAAGGTGAGACCCGGATGATGGTGTTTTACTGGTTTGAAGAGAAAGGCCGCAAAATTGCCTGGGATTTTGCTGCAAAGATGTGGCTGATCTACGACGGTGTGCGCACTGGCCGGACGGATGGTGGGATCGTGCGGCTGACGACTTTGATCGCGCGAGATGAAACCGATGCGCAGGCCGAGGCACGGCTGATGGATGTTTTGGTCACACTTCAGGATGATGTGCCACGCTTTATACCCTAGATTTGATCCCATAGCGGGGCAGTCCATACCTGCCTCACGAACCTGAACCTGACTTCCCGAAAATGGATTTTTCATGCAGACTAGAGCAAAACTCGGCCAGCGTAGCAAAGGACCTTCATGGTAGTCGGAAACACGGTACTCTTCGGGTCTCCTTTGGTGATTGCGATACTGTTTGCGATACTGGACGCGCCCAAAGCGATCATTGCGTCATTGCTGTTCGGCTATCTGCTTTTGCCTGAAACGCTGTACTTTGATCTGCCATTGCTGCCGACACTGAACAAACACACCATCCCAGCGATGGTATGCTTGTTGTTTGTCTTGTTGTCCGGCGCGAAGAACAACGCAAAAGTATTGCCGGGTTGGTTGCCCAAGGCAAACTTGCCACGCGTTTTGATTTTTGTCCTCTTGTTCAGCACTTTTCTGACGGTCATGACAAACCCGGACCCCCTCGTTTATGGTCCGGTCTTTTTGCAAGGGCTGCGCCCTTATGACGGATTTTCGATTATCCTTGGTCTGCTGGTGAGTCTGATCCCGTTCTTTCTGGCGCGCAAATATCTCGCCTACCCTGAACAGCAAAGAATGCTGCTCGTTGGTTTTGTGATCGCAGGGTTTCTGTACTCTTTTCTGGCCCTTTTCGAAGTGCGCATGTCGCCACAGCTCAACAGTATGATCTATGGATTCTTTCCCCATAGTTTCGAGCAACATATCCGGAGCGGTGGGTTCAGGCCGCTTGTGTTTTTGGCTCACGGGCTGTGGTTGGCGATTTTCTTTGCAGTCACTATCTTGGGCGCTTTCAGCCTGTCACGCACGGTCGGTGGAAACGAACGGATAAAATACCTTGCCGTCGGTTTTTGGTTGTTGCTGACCCTTTCATTGTCGAACTCCTTGGGAGCTCTGGTTATCGCAGTGATCCTGTTGCCGGTGGTGCTATTCTTCGGCACCAGAACGCAGCTCATTCTCTGTGCTATATTTGCGGTAATCATCTTGCTGTATCCCGCCATCAGGGGCGCTGGCTTGGTACCTGTGGACGCCATACTCACTTGGGCAGAGGGCGTAAGTCCTGATCGCGCCCACTCATTGAATTTCCGTCTTGCGAACGAGGATTTGCTACTTTCCAGAGCGCAGGAGCGCCCGATCTTTGGTTGGGGCGGATTTGGACGCAGTATGGTATTCAACGAGTATGGCTACGAACTGACGATCACCGATGGTTACTGGATCATTGTGGTTGGGCAAGGGGGATGGGTGCGCTATCTTGCCGAATTTGGTTTGCTTTGCATGCCGGCGGTCGTTGCAGCTTTCGCTTTCCGGAAAAGCCAGTTTGGGTTCGAGACCACGGGCTTGATGCTGATGCTGGTCGCGAATTTGATCGACCTGCTTCCGAATGCAACGATAACACCGCTGACGTGGCTTCTGGTCGGGGCGATTTGGGGCCGCATTGAACTGGGTCGTGTTTCTGATGTCGAAGACGCAAACTTGATCCAGCCCAAGACACGCGTGCGACCGGCCTATACGCGATTTGGTGGGCCCGTCGCAGGCAACACGCTTCCCGACGGCAAACCTGCCAGAGAACGCTATGCGAGGCAGCATACCACATGATGCAGAATACCACATCCGCGACGGTCGGAGCTGTCATCATCGGGCGAAATGAAGGGTCGCGGCTGATCGAAGGTTTGAAGGCTGCCGCAGGTCAGGTTGATCACATGGTCTATGTGGACAGCGGCTCTACAGATGGGTCACCGCAGGAGGCGCGCAAGACAGGTGCCGAAGTGATTGCCTTGGATATGTCACAGCCATTCACTGCAGCGCGCGCGCGCAATACCGGAATGGCGCATCTGCTGCAGATCCAGCCGGACGTGGTCTATGTGCAGTTCATCGATGGTGATTGCGAATTGCAGCCAAGCTGGGTGCAGAGCGCCAAATCATTCTTGGAGGCGCATCCGGAGGTCGCTGTGGTCTGCGGTCGCCGGCGTGAACGTTTCCCGCAGGCGTCTGTTTATAACAGCCTGATTGATCAGGAATGGGACACGCCAGTCGGCGAGACCGGGGCTTGTGGTGGGGATGCGCTCATGAGGGTGGCCGCATTTAACGAGGTGGGTGGCTACAACCCCGATATGATAGCCGGAGAAGAGCCGGAGCTCTGTGTGCGTTTGCGTGCGTCTGGGTGGAAGGTTTGGCGCCTTGATGAAGAGATGACCCTGCACGACGCAGCACTTTTGAAATTTCGGCAATGGTGGACCCGCAACAAACGCGCAGGCCATGCTTTTGCCGAGGGGATGTCGATGCACGGGCACAGACCGGAGCGCCATGGAGTGCGCGAGACCCGGTCTGCGCTAGTCTGGGGGCTCGCGCTCCCTTTGGTTGCTACTCTGGGGGTGTTTTTTTCCCCTTGGTCTTTGTTGTTGCTTCTGGCTTGGCCTTTGCAGGTCATCCGATTGGGCATGCGGGACCGTGACTGGCAGCGCGCTTTGTTTTTGACGCTCGGCAAATTGCCAGAAGCGCAGGGTATGCTCAGTTATTTCTGGCACAAGATACGGCGCAGGCGTGCCGGGTTGATTGAATACAAGTAACTCCTCGTGTGTCCTTTTCTTTGCGAGAAAGTGTCCAAGTACTTCGGGCAAAGATGGCCTGTCGCCAGAATTTGATGCACCGACTTGCCGCCTTGAAGACCGCCGAATCTGTATGGTTTTTTGTAGCTTCAGAGTGGATAATCGACGCGAAAATCGAAGACCTCTCACGACCACGATCTAATCAGGATTGAGTAACTCATGACGCATAAAGCCATAGGTTGTTTAAATGGCAGAAATTCGCATGCTTGCGAGCGGAATCTTGCCACACCCCACAACTCTGCAGATCAAGGAAAAGCTCATTTTGTTGCTTGTAAATCAATAAGTTACAGCTTAACTCTAAGATTTGCGCGCCATTTCGCCGACACATTCCAGCCATACCTATTGCATGCTTGTTAACCCCAATGGTCTTAGTTCCAATAAGAACACACTCCTGATGACGCACAAAAAAGATGAAATGAAGATGCACAGTTCCATTTATCGTCCAATCATACAGACATCGCCGGACTTAAAAATGTGCTGTGAATGCAATCCTTTGCGAAGATATCTCCGGCCATCTTTTCCTAACCGACGAAGCCACTGACCAGCCCAACTCGCCACTTTCTTGAACTCTCACTCATCCGCCACTTGGAAAAAACATAAGGCTCACCCAAGATGTTCTTTCGTGACAGAAATCCCGGAGGCACCGCTGCCCGGACCAGTATGGACCAGTTCGCGCCAAACTTTCGCTCCGCAGAAGAGCGCAAGTTTGATCGGTCTACTTCGACTCTCCCCACTGTAGAGGTTGATAAGGGTTCAAGTGTCGATGCAGAAGCTGCGAAAGCAGCCGAAGCGGCGCTGATTGCTGCAAATGCAGATGAGTTCCAGTTTGCGGATTCGCAATTGTCTTCTTCTCCGATTTCGGAAGATGGCAAGAGTGTGGATCAGTCTGCCCCTTCTGCGCGTTCAGATGATCAAATGACGCAATCGCGTCCCTCTGGGGCGGACACTGACGGGCTTGCGATGGACGACCAAGGCCAGCAGCCGTCAACTGATCCCGAGGAGAGCAGCGAAGGGCCCTATGGGTCGGATAGTGCAGCATCAACGCAGCGTACAAGCAGCTCTGACAGTATGACTGCTACGCCGACCGGCGGCGACCTTGAGAGTGTCAGCCTCGCGGCTTCCGGTGCTGCGCCTGTGTCATATCGGATTCATGAACGTGGATCCTTTGATCTAGGTTGGGCCGGACCAAACAGGGATGCCTCTGCCTCCAACCCAGGCGGCACAGGAAACGATAAGGGCGACACCGGCGGCGATACCGGCGGCCA
>NZ_JANQTS010000150.1:0-3111 GCF_030731595.1 Yoonia sp. | reverse complement strand
CCGGCGGCGATACCGGCGGCCAAAATATGGGCGACACCGGCGGCGACACTGGCGGTCAAAATATGGGTGACACCGGTGGCGACACTGGCGGCCAGAATATGGGTGACACCGGTGGTGATACCGGCGGCCACAATATGGGCGACACTGGTGGTGATACCGGGGGCCAGAATATGGGTGACACCGGTGGCGATACCGGCGGCCACAATATGGGTGACACCGGCGGCGATACCGGCGGCCAGAATATGGGTGACACCGGCGGCGATACCGGCGGCCAGAATTTAGGTGACACCGGCGGCGACACCGGCGGCCACAATATGGGCGACACCGGTGGTGATACCGGCGGCCATGGCGACGGTCATGGGATGGGCAACGCCCCCTCTATACCTGGTTACAATGGGCCGTTTCCTCCGGTTACAACAGCTGAGATCAATGCATTCATTATCGCAGTTAGGGCCGAAGATGATTCTGGCTCTCATATGGGTATGGACGGGATGGCAGCAGAACATGCAGCTGCCATGGACCTTGCTCCGCGCATTGCGGCAAGTCATATCGCGATCGATAATGGCGACTGGAACGATCCGAGCACTTGGCACAATGGGCAAGTCCCCGGCGAAGGTGCAAGTGTCCTGATCCCAGATGGAATCATGGTGAACTACGGACATGTTTCCGATGTGTCGCTGTTTACGGTTCGGGTCGATGGCATGTTGAGCTTTGCAACCGATGTCGACAGCCGGATCGAGTTTGACACGCTTTTGGTTTCTTCCGAAGGTCATTTGCGGATCGGCACCGAAGCCAACCCTGTGCAGCCGGGCGTGAATGTGGACCTCGTGATTGCCGACAATGGCAATATCGATACGAGCTGGGATCCAATGCTCCTGTCGCGGGGTGTCGTCAGCCACGGTGAAGTAGAAATCTTTGGGGCGGAAAAAACGGCATATCTGTCTGCTGGGGCTGATCCAATGGCAGGCGATACAATGATCACCGTCGACAGCATTCCAGAGGGATGGCAGGTCGGAGACAAGCTGGTTATTACCGGGACGCAGCTGGAAGGCTGGTACTGGGATCAGAGTGCCGGTGCCATGGTTCACCACGAGAGCCAAGACGAAGAGGTCTATATCACCGGGATCGTCGGAGAGTGGATTACGATCGATCGCCCGCTACAGTATGATCATGCGGCGCCTGACGGTGATTTTTCTGCGCATATCGCGAATATGACACGCAACGTGACTTTCTCCTCCGAGGGTGGAGACGACCTGCCGGTACATCAGCGCGGTCATGTCATGTTCATGCATTCGGACGATGTTGATGTGCGCTATGCAGGCTTTAACGATCTGGGCCGTACTGACAAATCTGCTCCTGCCTTTGCAGTAAGTGATCTGGGCACGCTCGACTATGACAGCAACATTCAAGGGCGTTACTCTTTCCACTTCCACAGAACCGGTACTGAAGATCAGGAAGATCCAGCAATCGCCGTTGGCAACGTGGTAGACGGCAACCCCGGCTGGGCCTTTGTGCATCATGATAGCCATGCTGAGTTTACCGACAATATTGCCTATGACGTTTTCGGGGCTGCATTTGCAGCAGAAAGCGGCAATGAGACCGGTATCTGGCTGCGGAACATGGCAATCGATGTGCGCGGGGTTTCTTACGGCGAATCTGAGGTAAAGCTACAGTCGGACGTCGAGCGTCACGACAACGGGCGTACTGGCGAAGGTTTCTTTTTCGCCGGTCGTTTGGTCGAGGCAGCAGAGAATATTGCTGCAAACACCACGCATGGTTTTGTCTATATGCACCGCGGACAGCCCATCACGCCGCTGGCCGAAAACCTTGATCAGCCTGAAATCGCCTATGGTGACGACACGATCCGGGTCGATCAGGCGCCGATCCATGGCTTCAGAGACAATGAGGCCTATGCCACTCAGATCGGCTTTATCGTTGTCAAGAACGGACCCGACCAGAACCATGATGTGCGTTCTGTGATTGAAGGTTTCACAGCATGGGAAGTGTCTCAGGGCATCAATCTGTCCTACACTTCACACTACACTTTCTTGGACACGACACTGATCGGTTCCGACAGCTGGCATACCTACAACACATCCGGCCTTGTTCTGGGACTTAACAATTTTGATGTTGTGATGAACGGTCTGTTGGCGACAGGTTTCGATAACGGCATCGATATGAGCCAAAACATCCTTCTTCATGGCGCCGTATCAGATTCTCAATACCGCAACTTCTTTATTGATGCCGAGCTTTCCGGAAACGGGACCGACGTTGTTGGCTATAATAGCAGTCACTATACGTTCCTGTCGTCTTCCGATCTGACGGAGGGCCGACTGTCATTTGATATGCGGGGCGCCACTGTCACTTCGCTTGGAAACGGATTTACGTTTGATGGCATTAAGACAGACTCTATCGGTTCAACCGATCGCCAGTTTGCGCTGGATGTTCAGGGTTTCGATCAATGGGGTATCGCGCTTCGTAACCATCTGGAAGCGAATGGATATTATGAACTGTCCGATGGGACAAATGTGATCCTTGTCGAAGATTTCGTCGCAGACCGCGCAACAGGAGAGCTGCTGAAATTTGCGCATGTGATCGAACTGGCAAATAGCGACAGCATTCTGAACAATATCGGATACACAAATAACGGTCTGCTGAACCCAGGCGGTCCCGCTGCCAATGCGGGCGATGACCGGGTCACAATCAACGTCAATCAGGACGTGTATATCAACGTTCTTGCAAACGACTTTGATCCTGATGGCGGCATCGTCCGCGTGGATGGCATGACTGACGCGCAGAACGGCGATGTTTTCCTGCAAGACGATGGCTCTATCATGTATCGTCCCAACAGGGATTTCACAGGCACAGACAGTTTCCGCTATTGGGCTGCCGATGAAGAGGGAAATTTCACACCCGCAACCGTCACGGTCGAAGTATGGGACGGCATGCTCTAGACCACCTGCCAAAGCAGGCCTGCCGCAGTGCAGGTCTGCGCGAGCGGCTTATTCGCTCCGATCACTAAGTCCTAGTTTGGTACAACGAGTCCCCTGGACTTTTGCAAGATGGCCCCGCTCTCACTCGTCCACTTCGATAGCGCTCATGAACAACTGG
>NZ_JANQTS010000149.1 GCF_030731595.1 Yoonia sp. | reverse complement strand
CCGTCGATGTCGCCTTCAAGGCCAATGAACAGACCGAATTCGGTGATGTTCTTGACTTCGCCTTCGACCTCGGTGCCCTCAGGATGGGTCTCTGCAAAGACTTCCCATGGGTTGCGCTGTGTCTGCTTGAGGCCAAGGGAAACGCGGCGCTTGGCGCTGTCGATTTCCAGAACCATGACTTCGACTTCTTGGCTTGTAGACACGATCTTGCCGGGGTGGACGTTCTTCTTTGTCCAAGACATTTCGGAGACGTGCACCAGACCTTCAACACCGGCTTCCAGCTCGACGAATGCGCCGTAGTCAGTGATGTTGGTGACGCGACCCTGATGGACCGAACCCAGAGAGAACTTGGCTTCAACCGCATCCCATGGGTCAGACTGCAACTGCTTCATGCCAAGGCTGATGCGGTGTGTGTCTTTGTTGATCTTGATGACCTGCACCTTGATCGTCTCGCCGATGGCAAGGATCTCGGAGGGGTGGTTGACGCGGCGCCATGCCATGTCTGTCACGTGCAGCAGACCGTCAACGCCGCCCAGATCGACGAACGCACCGTATTCGGTGATGTTCTTGACCACGCCGTCAACTTCCTGACCTTCGGTCAGACCGCCGATAACTTCGGCACGCTGTTCGGCACGGGATTCTTCAAGGATCGCACGGCGCGACACAACGATGTTGCCCCGGCGACGGTCCATTTTCAAAATCTGGAACGGCTGCTTGAGACCCATCAAAGGGCCCGCATCACGCACTGGGCGGACATCAACCTGAGAGCCGGGCAGGAACGCAACAGCGCCGCCAAGGTCCACAGTGAACCCGCCTTTGACGCGGCCGAAAATCGCGCCATCAACGCGGATTTCGTCAGCATAGGCTTTTTCCAGACGATCCCAGGCTTCTTCACGACGCGCCATCTCGCGAGAGATGACAGCTTCGCCGCGGGCGTTCTCAACCTGACGCAGGAACACTTCGACAGTGTCACCGACAGCGATTTCAGCCTCTTCACCGGGATTTGCGAATTCTTTCAGATCAACGCGGCCTTCCATCTTGTAGCCGACGTCGATGATGGCTTGGCCCGCTTCGATCGCGATGACCTTGCCTTTGACAACTGACCCCTCTGCGGGTGTGTCCATTTCGAAGCTTTCGTTCAAGAGTGCTTCAAACTCGTCCATTGTGTTAGCCATGTGGCAGTTTTTTCCTAATCTAGCTTTTATACGGGCCGAGCGGTTGTCTCCGCCGGTCTTTGGATTTCAGTTGGTCTTGGGCGTCGTCACGGAACATAAAACAACAGGGCCGGTTACTACCGACCCCGCTCAAGTCTCACGCCCGCGCCTGTCTCGACACTTCGACAGGGCGGCGTATAGGGGGGTTTTCCCAGCAATGCAAGGGGTTTTCCCCTATTGATCCGACCCAAGAACAGCTGCTTTAGACGACGTCCAACACCACGCCAAGCTTGTCGAACGCCTGCGTCCAACCGCCTTCGCCCTGTGAGCCGGCCGGAACACCAAGGTGGGTCATGGTCATGACGGTCTTGCCGCCTTCTTGGCTGAGTTCAACAATCACTTCGGTAACCTCGGGTGTCCCTTCAGGCATGCCTACCGCATGCGGAAAGATCACATTGCCGTCCGGATCACACAGGCTTTCCGTATAGACGAGCCTATGCGGGGCGGACACTTCCTTGTAGCTCCCGGTGAACCACATCGACATTGTCCGGTCAGGCATCTGCATCGCCATGTTGATCTTGCGTGTCCCGCCAACAGTCACATCCATTTCCGCGACTGGGACGGAAAATCCTTTTGGTCCGTACCACTTCTGGAACTGGATGGCATCGGTCCACATCGCCCAAACAATCTCAATCGGCGCGTCGAACGTCCGTGTGATCTTGACCCAATCTGTCATTCTGTCCCCTCCTGAGGCCTCATGTCTTTCAGGACTGCGTCCATCGCGTCAAATCTGGCATCCCAGATGTGGCGATATTCATCGGTCCATCTTGCAATTTCCGCCAGTGGGGCGGCGTTTATCGTGCAAGGGCGAAACTGCGCCTTGCGTCCACGGCTGATCAGGTTCGCTCCTTCCAGCACCCGGATATGTTTTGAGATCGCGGGCAAGCTCATGGCGAAAGGCGCGGCAAGTTCGTTGACTGTTGCCTCGCCCTGCGCCAACCGCGCCAAAATTGAGCGCCGCGTGGGGTGCGCAAGTGCGGCGAATGTCGCGTCGAGGGTGTCGGTGTGATCCATGACCCTTTAATAAACCGATTCGTTAATTAATCAATTGGTTTATTAAATCTCATCCAAAGCCCCCTGCACCGCCGCGAAATACGCGCCCACCTGCGCCCCATCCACCAGCGCATGGTGCACCTCCAGCGTCATCGCCATGTCCCAGCCTCCGTCCTTTTCCACGAATTTGCCCCAGCTGACGCGCGGGATGCAGTCGTCCGGCCCCGGCAGGGCGTTGTTGATCGCCGTATAATCCAGCCACGGCATGCAGGAGAGATAAGCCAGATCGTCGCGCTCGCCTGTATTGGCAGCCAGCGCGCCACCTTTCGCCACCTGATCAATCAGCGCCTTGGCTTGGGCATCGAACGTCCCGAAGTCAGAGACATAAGGCACATAGGCATAGCCGAAACTGCCCGTATCCGTCGGTACTGTCATGGACAGGGTCACCATCTGGTGGCGCACCACACTGTCACCGCGAAACCGCATGCACAGCTCTGGCACCGCATGCAGCCCTGACCCGATCGCATACAGACAGGCGCGGTAAGGTGCGATGCCCGCAGCCTTGCGCGCCATCAGATGGGTCACATCAAGGCGGACGGTCGTCGCGTAATGCGGTTGCTGATAGGTCCGGAACAAACGGAACTGCGCGGCACGGGGCCAGGTTTCAAGGTCAACGATGTCATAGGTCATGCAGGCAGAGTGTCAGATATCCTGTCCGCGCTCCAGCAACTCTTCGATCAATGCGCGCTGTAAGTCTCCGCTGTCGCCAGCGCCAAACTGGCCCGCGCCACTGGTGTAAAGCGTGCCATAGGTCTTGGCGACGTTCACGGTCTGTGCGATGCCCGAAATCAGCTGATCACGCTCCAGCTCTTTAAGCGGATGGATGAAAATTCCCCAAAGCCGCCCTTGCGCAACCGCATAGCGCGCATCCAGCGCACTATCGAAATTGGCCTGCATGACCCGTTGCATTTCATCTGGCGTCATCGTCTCGGCCGACCGGATCGGGACCATCGCCCGCATCCTGTTGGCGCGCGGATCAGTGACGATCAGCACAGGAATATCGTCAATTGTGAGCGTAAATCCAGCGCCGGCAATTTGCGCCTCCGGGTCGAGGGCCAAGACGATCTCGGCCATACGGGGCAACGTCATATGCGGCTCTGCCTCTTGCGCCCAGAGCTGCGCAGGCAACAAAAACAAGATCAGGGAAATCAGGCGGGTCATCGGGCAATCTCCTTTTGCCACGATCCTAGATGGCCAATGGCGATCCGCCAAAGCACGCTTTGGTGAGAGCCTGCAATATAGCAGACTAGCCTTTGACCGCTGAAATGATGGCGATGGCTTGGTCGATCGCGTCATCGATGGTCAGATCCGAAGTATCCAGCAGCACCGCATCATCGGCCGCGACCAATGGCGATGCGGCCCTGCTGCTGTCGCGTGCATCACGTGCCTTTACATCAGCCAGAACAGATTCGAGCGTCACATCGGCCCCTTTGGCCTTGAGTTCGGCATAGCGCCGTTCGGCACGACATGCAGGGCTCGCCGTGACAAAAAGCTTCACATTCGCGTCGGGGCAGATCACCGTTCCGATATCGCGCCCATCCAGCACCGCGCCGCCTGCGCGCGCTGCAAAACTGCGCTGGAAAGCCGCCAAAGCCGCGCGGACCTGCGGGATCACCGCAACCTCGCTGGCCGCCTGCGCAACAGCGGCTGTGCGCAAGTCATCATTCTCCAGATCAACCGGATCAAGCGCCAAGGCAACGGCAATCGGATCACCGCCCGCCAAGACCTTTGCGCCCACCGCACGGTACAGCAGCCCGGTATCCAGATGGGCAAAGCCGAAATGCGCCGCGACCGCCTTGGAGATCGTCCCCTTGCCCGCAGCGGCAGGGCCGTCAATGGCGACCGTAAAGCTCACGTGTTCGTCCGGACCAGTTGCGCGCCCAAGCTGGCCATCAGCGGTTCAAAGACGGGGAAGGAGGTGGCGATCGGGCTGCCATCATCAACGCTCATGGGTTTCTGGGTGGCCATGCCCATGACCATAAAGGCCATGGCGATCCGGTGATCAAGCTGGCTGGCGACAGTGGCCCCGCCCGGGACATTGCCATGGCCCAGTCCGGTCACGGTCCACCAGTCGGGACCTTCATCAACGGTCACACCTGCCGCGCGCAGGCCTTTGGCCATTGCATCAATGCGGTCGCTTTCCTTGACGCGCAATTCCTTGACGCCCTGCATATCCGTGACGCCTTCGGCAAAGGCGGCAACGACAGACAGGACGGGATATTCATCAATCATACTCGCCGCACGCGCGGGCGGCACAGCGATGCCGCGCAGGTTGGGCGAGAACCGCGCGCGCAGGTCCGCCACCGGTTCGCCACCTTCCTCGCGCAGGTTTTCATAGGTCAGGTCGGCCCCCATCTCTTGCAGCGTCGTGAAAAGCCCCGCACGGGTCGGGTTCAACCCGATATTGGGGACCAGCACATCAGACCCGGGGACAATGATCGCGGCACAGACGGGAAACGCGGCAGAGGAAGGATCGCGCGGCACGACAATCGTCTGCGGGATCAACTCGGGCTGACCGTCAAGCGTGATGACGCGGCCTTCTTCGGTCTCTTCCACCGTCAGCGTCGCGCCAAAGCCTTGCAACATACGTTCGGTATGGTCGCGGGTGGCTTCCTTCTCGATCACCACGGTTTGACCGGGCGCGTTCAGCCCCGCCAAGAGCACCGCAGATTTCACCTGCGCGGATGGCACAGGGACAACATAGCGGACGGGAACCGGATCAGCGGCCCCCACAATCGTCATCGGCAAACGGCCCCCTGCACGGCCAACAGATTGCGCACCAAACAGCGCCAAAGGATCGGTCACACGGCCCATCGGGCGGCCATTGAGCGAGGCATCGCCCGTGAAAGTCGCAGTGATCGGACAGGTGGCCATCGCGCCCATAATCAGACGCACACCGGTACCGGAATTGCCACAGTCGATGACGCCCTCAGGCTCGGCAAAGCCACCGACGCCGACACCTGACACGGTCCACTCACCACCCCCATGATCGGTCACGGTTGCCCCAAAGGCGCGCATCGCTTTTGCAGTATCAAGGACATCCTCGCCTTCCAGCAGACCGGTGATATGGGTCTGGCCAACCGACAAGGCGCCCAGGATCAAAGAGCGGTGCGAGATCGACTTGTCGCCGGGGACATTGGCCACGCCAGTCAACGGACCGCATGGTCTGGAAGTCATTGGAATTGGGGTGCCATGGCCCGACATATCAAGCGTCCTTCTTTATCTGCGCTGCGTGATAGCGCGGCGGCGCGAAAGCGTCCATCGCCCCTGCTTCTTTTGAGTAAAAATATCCAAAGAGCCGCGCTCAAATCCGGCGGAAGGTCAGATAATGCGGGGTACGGCCTTCCCGCAATGCCTTTTGCTCATAGCGGGTAGACACCCAATCCCCCCAAGGGTTGCGCCAATCTGCAGGGGTTTCGGCCAGCCATTCAAAGCCTTGCGAGGGCACTTCCTCCAATGTCTGGCGGACATAATCGGGTATATCGGTGGCGACGCGAAAGATCGCACCGGGTTTCATGCAGCGGTGCAGCGGGGCCAGATGCTCTGGCGTGACAAAGCGGCGGCGGTGGTGGCGCTTCTTGGGCCAGGGATCAGGGTAATTGAGGAAGACTTTGCTCAGGCTTTCATCAGGCAGCACGTCGAACAGATCACGCACATCACCGGGATGGACGCGCAGGTTCGTCACCTGCGCCTTGCGGATCTTGCCCAGCAGCATGGCGACGCCATTGATAAAGGGCTCGCATCCAATCAGGCCAATGTCGGGGTAGGTTTCGGCCATATGCACCAGATGCTCGCCGCCACCAAAGCCGATTTCGAGCCAAAGGTCTTTACCGCCAAAGATCGCGTCGATGTCCAAAGGGATGCGGTCGGGGTTGTCTTCCCAACCCACGGGACCGGGTGACAGGGGTTCAAGATCATTTTCAAGATAATCATGCTGGGAGGCACGGATCGTCTTGCCGCGAAAACGGCCATAGAAGTTGCGCCACGGAGCGCCCGAAGGGTGATTGGTCTTGCTCATAAGGCGGGGCTTTAGCAACTGCGGGGTATATGCGCAATCGGGGGTGGATCATGATCCACCCTCCATTTTGCACAGCTTACCCTGTGCGGCGCGGAAGGTGGGTCTTGACCCACCTTACCCAATCAGACCGCTTTTTTCAGCGCCTCAACCAGATCCGTCCGTTCCCAGCTGAACCCGCCATCGGCATCAGGCGTACGCCCGAAATGGCCGTAAGCCGCAGTGCGTTCATAAATCGGCTTGTTCAGACCCAAATGGTGGCGAATGCCGCGCGGTGTCAGATCGATGACTTGCGCAATCGCGCGTTCAATCGCGGCTGGATCAACCTCGCCCGTGTCATGGGTATCGGCGTAGATCGACAAAGGCTTGGCCACACCGATCGCATAGCTCAACTGGATCGTGCAGCGCTCGGCCATGCCTGCAGCAACCACGTTCTTGGCCAGATAGCGGGCCACGTAAGCCGCAGAGCGATCCACCTTGGTCGGGTCTTTGCCCGAAAACGCGCCACCCCCATGCGGGGCCGCGCCGCCATAGGTATCCACGATGATCTTGCGCCCGGTGAGGCCGGCATCGCCGTCAGGACCACCGATCACAAACGTGCCTGTGGGGTTGACCCACCATTCGGTATTGGGTGTGATAAAGCCCTCTGGAAGGACCTCATAAAAATAGGGCTCTACGATCGCGCGAATATCCGCGCTGGTTTGTGACGCATCACTGTGCTGCGTGGACAGCACGATCGATGTGACCTCGACCGGCTTTCCGCCTGCATAGCGTAGTGAAATCTGGCTTTTGGCATCGGGGCGCAAGACAGGCTCTTGTCCGGATTTGCGCACCTCGGCCAGACGCCGCAGGATCGCATGGGCGTATTGGATCGGGGCCGGCATCAATTCCGCCGTCTCTGTCGTGGCATATCCGAACATGATGCCCTGATCGCCGGCACCTTCGTCCTTGTTTCCAGAAGCATTCACACCCTGCGCGATATGGGCAGATTGCTCGTGCAGCAGGTTGGTCACCTCGCAGGTCGCATGGTGGAACTTTTCCTGCTCATAGCCGATATCCTTGATACAGGCGCGTGCGATATCCTCGACACGACCCATATAGTCTTTCAGCTTGGTCTGGTCTGACAGCCCCACTTCACCGCCGATCACAACGCGATTTGTGGTCGCGAAAGTCTCGCAAGCGACGCGCGCTTCGGGTTCTTCGGTCAGAAACGCGTCCAGAACTGCGTCTGAAATCCGGTCGCATACTTTGTCAGGATGCCCTTCAGAAACGGATTCCGAAGTAAAAATATAGTCTTGCCGTGCCATGGGGATGTGCTCCAATAAATACCACTGTCACGTCAGGAAGCCGTTGTGACAGAACCGACCACCCGTCTAGGGTGCCTCTTGACCGCCGTCAATCGCTATCGCGCCGCGCGTTGAAATACACCCCGCCCAGCAGCACAATGAGCAACACCAAGGCGGGTAAATCCCCCCACCGTGCATAAGGCGTTTCAGACAAGGCAGCAGGCAGTGCCACATCAATCGCCCCATCCACGCCCAAGGGCAAAAACGCGATGATCCGACCCTTGCCGTCAATCATCGCACTGATACCTGTATTGGCGACCCGCACCATCGGCAGGCCTTGCTCGATCGCGCGCAGGCGCGCTTGGGCCAAATGCTGGCGCGGCCCTGCCGCTTGGCCGAACCATGCGTCATTGGTGATAAGCAGCAAAAGGCGCGCACGGGTTCCGCCATCGCTGACCTCTTCGGCAAAAATCCCTTCGTAGCAGATCAGCGGGATCGCCCTGCCAATCCCCGGCAGCGTGATTGGCCCCGCCTCGGTCCCCGGCGTAAAGCCAACGCCAAGATTGCGGGCCAGACCCGTTGCACCCATCTGTCCCAAAAGCCGAGCCCCGGGCATATATTCCCCGAACGGGACGAGGTGGCGCTTGTCATAAATGCTTTGCACCTGCCCGCCCGGCCCCATCACGACAAGACTGTTAAAGGCCCGCAATTCTGCGTCGCGCCGCTGAATGCCAAAGACCAGCGGCGCACCGCGCGCGGCATCTGACAGCAGGCTCAGATCGTCTTCGATCTGGTTCAGCAGAAAGGGAATGGCCGTCTCGGGCCAGACGACCAGATCAGGCACAGCACCCTCGCCCGTCAGGCGCACCATGCGATTGAGGAAAACATCCCGATAGGCCGGGTCCCATTTTTGATGCTGCGGGGCATTCGGCTGGACCAGTCGCACGATTGGCAGATCAGGTGTTGCCAGCGGTGCAGGACCGGGACGGAGAACAAAGGATACCGCAACCACAAGGCCCAGAACAATCAGGCCGACAAGCCGGTCCCGGCCAATCAGCAGGGCCACCGCCCAAGCACATAAGACCGTCATGAGCGTCAAAAGATGCGGGCCGCCAAAGGCCGCCAGTTGCGCGATGCCGGTCTGGACCCAGATATGCCCCAAAAGCGCCCAAGGGAAACCCGTCAGGATCAAGGACCGCACCACCTCTACCCCGACCAGCGCAAGACCCAGCAGCGCGCCGCTGCGCGGGGCCGCACGATGGGCGATCCCGGCGGCGAGCGCCCAGAACAAGGCCGCGCCCGCAGCCATCAGGACCAGCGCAAAAGGTGCCATCCAGCCGTGGCGGGCGATATCGACCAGAAACGGCTCCACGATCCAGCGCAGGCTGAAGGCAAAATAGCCCAGCCCAAAGGCCCAGACATGAAAGGCCGCTTGCTTGGCCGAACGGTTGGCCGGGGTCAGCAGGAAGAGTGCCGCAAGAGCGAGAATGGTCGCGGGCCAAACATCAAACGGGGCTTGGCCCAACGCCGCGACAAGGCCCAACAGCGCAAGGATGGCAAAGCGATGCCACCCCTTTCGCGCCCCAAACCACGCCAGAATGTTAGCCATTGCGCGCCGGAGACAACCGCACCCGCAACCGCTTGATCCGGCGCGGATCAGCATCGACCACTTCAAACTCGGGGCCATCGGGATGCAGGATCACTTCGCCACGCGCAGGCAGATGCCCGGCCAGCATCGTGACCAATCCACCCAACGTGTCGATCTCTTCCTCGTCGATCTCTTCATGGTCAGTCAGGGTCATCCCGATCTCGGCCTCGAAATCGTCCAGATCGGTGCGGGCTTGTGCCAGATAACAGCCGGGCTTTTCCATGATCCAGCTCTTGGCTTCTTCAATGTCATGCTCGTCTTCGATCTCGCCCACGACCTGTTCGATCACATCCTCGATCGTGACCAGACCGTCAGTGCCGCCGTATTCGTCGATCACCAAAGCCATGTGAATACGTTCCGCCTGCATCTTTTGCAGGAGCACACCCAAGGGCATCGAGGGCGGGACATAAATCAAGGGGCGCACCAACTCGCGCAGATCAAGCTTGGGGCTTTTGCCGTTAAAGCCATGGCGCAGCGCGAAGTCCTTGAGATTGACGAGGCCAAGAGGTGTATCAAGCGTGCCGTCATAGACCGGCAGACGGGTCAAACCGCTGTCGCGGAACACCTTGACCAATTCATCCTTTGTGATTGTGACAGGAACCGCAGTAATATCTGTCTTGGGAACAGACACATCTTCAACCCGCATCCGACGCAGATTGAGCATCCCCAAAACGGCCCCTGCCGCCCGTGTAACCTCGGCAGGAGAGTTCTCGTGAACCTCGGGGCTCGCCTGTGGGCGGAACGCGTTGATGAAACGGGTCAGCATGCCCGCATTTGTGTCAGTCTGATCCTGCTGCGCGCTTTGCGCTGCAATAGATGGCCCGTCGCCAGTATCGCCCATTGTATCCTTACCTATGAGGGTCACATGACCCGATTACACCCTATATGGGTCAGGAAGACCCAGTTTGCCAAGTATCTCTGTTTCCAAGCCTTCCATCAGGGTGGCGTCACGGTCACGTTCGTGATCGAAACCCAACAGATGGAGTGTACCATGAACAAGTAAATGGATCGTGTGATCGGTCAGAGGTTTGCCAGCATCTGCCGCTTCACGCGCGCAGGTGTCATAGGCGATGGCGATATCGCCCAGTTCCGCATCCATGCCGAGTTTGGGGGCATGTGGCATTTCGCCATCGACGGCGGCGCCACGTTCTTGGGCAGGCCAACTCAGGACATTGGTCGGCTGGGGCTTGCCCCGAAAATCCGCATTCAAGGTGGCAATCCGCGCGTCGTTGCAGGCCAAGAGACTGATTTCAAAGACAGAGGGTTCCAATCCCAGCCGCGCAAGGGCTGCATCGGTGGCGGTTTGCGCCAAGGTTTCAAGATCAATCTCGGCCCAGCGCCGGTCTTCGATCATGCAGTCAACGGTCATCGGGCACCAGTCATGGCGAAAGTGTCACTTGGGATCGTCTTTTTCGTAAGCTTCGATAATAGCGGCAACCAGCGGGTGGCGCACGACATCTTTGGCGGTGAAGTAATTGAAACTGATCTTGGGAATATTCTTGAGCAGGCGTTCGGCATCCCACAAGCCCGAAGTCACACCGCGCGGAAGGTCGATCTGGGTGCGGTCACCAGTGATGACCATGCGCGAGCCCTCGCCCAAGCGTGTCAGGAACATCTTCATCTGCATGGTCGTGGCATTCTGCGCCTCGTCCAGAACGACAAAGGCATTCGACAAGGTACGGCCGCGCATAAAGGCCAAAGGCGCAATCTCGATCACCTTTTCCTCCATCATCTTGGCGGCCTGCTTGCCTGGCAGAAAATCATTCAGCGCATCATAAAGCGGCTGCATGTAGGGATCGACCTTGTCTTTCATATCGCCGGGCAGATAGCCCAGTTTTTCGCCGGCTTCGACGGCAGGGCGGGACAGGATGATCTTGTCGACATGACCGGAGATCAGCATGTTCACACCGACGGCGACAGCCAGATAGGTCTTGCCCGTTCCGGCAGGACCAATACCGAAAGCCAGTTCATGGGCAAACAGCGATTTGACATAGGCCTTTTGCGCATCGGTGCGCGGCTCGACCAGTTTCTTGCGGGTCTTGATCTCGACCCGCGCGGTCTCGCCTTTGAAAAGTTCGATCTGGTCGCCGTCACGGGCGGGGCCGCTGACGGTTTCCGGTCCCATGCGCAATTCGCGATCCAGATCGCCGGGCTCTACAGAACGCCCCGCTTCCAGACGGCTGTAAAGCGCTTGCAGCACCTGCGTCGCCTCATGGCGGGGTCCGCTTTCACCCAAAACCGCAAGCTGGTTGCCGCGCCGCAAAATCTGGACGCTCAGCTTGTCTTCGATTGTCGTGAGGTTGCGATCGTATTCGCCACACAGGTCGATCAACAGGAAGTTGTCAGGGAATTCCAGCAGGGATTCAGTGACGGCATCAGCGGGTGGGGTCAGGGCACCAGTTGCCAATAAGCTCTCCTTTGAGTCTATATATAGGTATCGTGGCAACTCAAACCGCAAGGCGCAAGCCGTCATTGAGAAATGTCATGGATTTGATACGAAAAAGTTTCCGCGCGCTGCGCGATGCAGCAGATAAGGTGGATTTCGATCCACCTTACATCAAAGCACCTTTCAGCGAATTGGCGCTGTCTTCCAGTATCCTGACCCGCCGGACCTGCCCCACCACATCCGCTGGCGCATCTGCATAGACCGCGTGCAGATATTCGGATTTCCCGATCATCTGTCCCGGCTCGCGCCCTGCTTTTTCAAACAAGACCTTCACCTCGCGCCCCACCATCGCGGCCTGCGTCGCCTGTTGCTGTTCGCGCAGCAACCCTTGCAGCCGCTGAAGGCGCGCGTTCATCA
This sequence comes from Yoonia sp., assembly GCF_030731595.1. Taxonomy (GTDB): domain Bacteria; phylum Pseudomonadota; class Alphaproteobacteria; order Rhodobacterales; family Rhodobacteraceae; genus Yoonia. The sequence goes on along the minus strand of NZ_JANQTS010000149.1, from coordinate 16,782 downwards.
CCTCCTCGGGGAGTTGCGGCTTTTCCGCCGCCGGCGTGCCCGGACGGGTCGAATACTTGAAGGAATAAGCCTGCCCGTAATGCACATCGCGCACCAGTTGCAGGGTATCCTCAAAGTCCTGATCCGTCTCTCCGGGAAAGCCGACAATGAAATCGCCCGACAGCAGGATATCGGGGCGCGCGGCACGGATACGGGCGATCACCTCCAGATAGCTTTCGGCGGTATGCTTGCGGTTCATCGCCTTCAGAATACGGTCAGACCCCGACTGCACTGGCAGATGCAGGTAAGGCATCAGCTTGTCACACGTGCCATGGGCGTCAATCAAAGCGTCATCCATGTCGTTGGGGTGCGATGTGGTGAAACGGATCCGCTCTAACCCATCCACTTTGTCCAAGGCCCAGATCAATCCGGCCAAACCGCCTTCGTGCCCGTGATAGGCGTTCACGTTCTGGCCGAGAAGTGTGATCTCCTTCACGCCGCTCTCGACCAGTTCATGCGCTTCGCGGATGATACGATCGGCCGGGCGCGAGACTTCGGCCCCGCGCGTGTATGGGACCACGCAGAAAGCGCAGAATTTGTCGCAGCCTTCCTGCACGGTCAGAAACGCGGTCGGGCCGCGTTTGGCTTTGGACCGGGTCTTGAGCGTATCAAACTTGTCATCATCGGGAAAATCAGTGTCCAGCGCCTTGGCCCCTGTCTGGATCGCGTCATCCATGGCTGGCAGCCGGTGATAACTTTGCGGGCCGACCACCAGATCAACCATCGGCTGGCGGCGCATGATCTCTTCGCCCTCGGCTTGGGCGACACAACCCGTCACGCCGATTTTCAGATCGGGGTTGGCGACCTTCAGCGCCTTCATCCGGCCCAGCTCTGAATAGACCTTTTCGGCGGCCTTTTCGCGGATATGGCAGGTATTGAGCAGAATCATATCCGCGTCATCCGGCGTCAGGGTTTCCACATAGCCTTTGCCGCCCAGCGCCTCTGCCATGCGTTCGCTGTCATAGACGTTCATCTGACAGCCATAGGTCTTGATATAAAGCTTTTTGGGCGCGGACATCGGACAGCTCTTGTGTTGGGATCAAGGCTGCGTTCTAGCGCCTTGGGGCATTGCTTGCAATGCGGCGAGATATGACCGATTTTGACCCAGCTTCACACGGATGCCGCAAGTCATGCACTACCGCTCTTTGCCCGCCCTGATCGCAGACGCGAAAAAGACCCCGCGCAAAGGGCCGGTCGCACTGATCCTGATCGAAGACGGTGTAGAAGTGGCGAGCACAATTGCACATCACCACAAAGCGGGCTTTGCCCAGATCATCCTCTTCTGCGCCAAGGACATGGTCTTGCCGGAAAACCTGCCCGACGCGCTGGACCGGGTCGACCACGATGTCAGCGCGCAAGACGCGCTGCAAACCATCCTCAACGCGATAATCAGGGCGCGGCCAGACCAGTGGGTCTATTACTGCTACAACGCCGAATACCTCTATTATCCCTTCTGCGAGACGCGCAGCGTGGGCGAGATGCTGGGGTTCATGACCGAAGAGCGGCGCGACACGGTGATGTCCTACGTTATTGATCTTTACGCGCAGGACCTGAAAGCCCACCCAAGCGGCGTTGACCGCGACACGGCCTATTTCGATAAATCAGGCTATTATGCACTGGCGCGGCACGATGCAGAGGGCGTGCCGCTTGACCGGCAGGTCGACATTTTCGGCGGGCTGAGGTGGCGGTTCGAAGAACATATTCCGAAACTGCGGCAGCGCACGGATCGGGTGTCCTTCTTTCGGGCGACCGCTGGATTGCAGATGCTGCCGGATCGGTCATTCAATAATCCTGAATACAACACATTTTCCTGTCCATGGCATAACAACCTGTCCGCCGCGATCGGATCTTTCCGGACAGCCAAGGCATTGCGGCGCAATCCGGGCAGCCGCGACGTGATCCAAACGTTTCATTGGCCGCAGTCAGAAAAGTTTAGCTGGCAATCTCAGCAGCTATTGGATCTGGGCCTGATGGAACCGGGGCAATGGTTCTGAACTCTGCGCGGGCTTGCGTTGCCTGACGGTGATGCACCGAGGCAAAAGGCCAATCACTTGGCTTGCGGGCCAGACCCGCATGGATCGGGGCCGACCGGATCAGATGCATGTGCAGGTCGTAGTCATCCGCGTCGCGGATCACATGGTCCCAGAACCGGCGCTGCCAGATCCCTTTTTCGCCCCGCCGTGCATGGCTGGGCGGGATGTAATCGGGCGCAGGGGCGTGACGCGAAAAGGTGGATTTGATCATCCGCCAGCGTTTCGAGAAATCGGCGTCGCCCTGAGGCAAGGTCCAGATCATGTGCAGCTTGTTGGGCAGGACAACGGCGGCATCAATCTCGAACGGCCAGCGCTGCATGCAAAGGCGGGTCGCATCCCGCAACAAACCGATATGCGTGACTAGCAGGTCCGAGCGTTGATCCTGCAAGCGCAGGGTAAAGAAATAGGTGCCCCCGGGCACACGAAAGCGGCGGTGATGCGACATGCCGCCAGAGTGCCGTGCCAAGGTTAATGATCGGTAAAGAGGTTTGGACAGGCAAGGTGGATCATGATCCACCTCAGATCATGGACGCTTATGTCCGCCGCAGCCGGATCACGACATCCACCGAAGCAATCTCTGCCCCGGCAGGCGCTTTGGGCAAACGCCGGATTTCCAATTGCTCGGAGGGTGCGTCAGTCAGCTGCGCGGTATCTTCCCAGTAAAAATGCGGATGATCCGTCATATTGGTATCAAAATAGCTTTTCGATCCGTCCACCGTAATCTCGCGCATCAGCCCCGCATCGCAGAAAGCGCGCAACGTATTGTAGACCGTTGCCAGCGACACTTTCTCGTCCGCGTTCGATGCCGCATCAAACAGGCTCTCAGCCGTGACATGCCTGTCCTGCCCATCACCGACGAGCAGCGATGCCAAGGTCATGCGTTGCCGTGTCGGACGCAATCCTGCCCCCGCCAACCACTCCGCGCTACGCTGTGTTTCGATATCTATCATGGTCGCTCTTTTGCTGCCTGTCCCTTACATATGGGAAGTTGACCCTCGGGATCAATTGAAAACAGTCAATAAACGCTGCGGACTTGCCCTCAAGAACGACAGAGTGCTAGAGGTCACCCTGTAGAGCAGAGAAGAACGAGACGCGTAAAATGGCCGATTATCCAACCAGTTTTGACAAAGAGGGTCTGCTGCAATGCGCCCGCGGAGAGCTTTTTGGCGAGGGCAATGCCCAATTGCCCGCACCGCCGATGCTGATGATGGACCGGATCACGGACATTTCGGGCGACGGTGGTTTGCATGGCAAAGGCCATGTCGTCGCGGAATTCGATATTACACCCGACCTTTGGTTCTTTGAATGCCATTTCCCCGGCAACCCGATCATGCCCGGCTGCCTTGGCCTTGACGGCCTGTGGCAATTGACCGGCTTCAACCTTGGCTGGCGCGGCTGGCAAGGGCGCGGCTATGCGCTGGGTGTCGGCGAGGTCAAACTGACCGGCATGGTCCGGCCTGACCGCAAGATGCTGACCTACAAGGTCGATTTCACCAAAGCCATCCAGACCCGCCGCCTGACAATGGGCGTGGCAAACGGGATTGTTGAGGCCGACGGCGAGGTGATTTATCAAGTGACCGATATGAAGGTTGCGCTCTCCGAGAGTTAAGCCGCCGTTTTACTGAATGTAGAGGAGAGGTGCCCATGCGCCGTGTTGTCGTCACCGGTCTCGGGATCGTATCACCGATCGGGAATAGTGCCCAGGAAGTGACCGCCGCGCTGAAAGCGGGCAAATCGGGCATCGAAGCCTCCCCCGAAATGGCAGAGCATGGCTTTCGCAGCCAGATTGCGGGCACGCTCAAGATCGACATCACCGAACATGTGGACAAGCGCACCCTGCGCTTCATGGGCCCCGGTGCGGCCTATGCCCATATCGCGATGGGCCAAGCCATTGCGGACGCAGGACTGAGCGAAGATCAGGTCGTCAACCCGATGACAGGTCTGATTGCGGGCTCGGGCGGTCCGTCGACATCGGCCCTTTTTGCAGCCCACAATATCGTCATGGACACCGGCGCGACCAAGCGGATCGGGCCGTTTGCCGTGCCAAAGGCGATGTCCTCGACGGTCAGCGCGAACCTTGCCACGGCCTATAAGATCAAGGGTATGAACTTTTCCATCACCTCCGCCTGTTCGACCTCGTTACACTGCATCGGCATGGCAGCCCAGCAGATCGCATTGGGCGCGCAGGACATCATGTTCGCAGGCGGCGCGGAAGAGTTGGACTGGACCTTGTCTTGTCTGTTCGACGCCATGGGAGCCATGTCGTCAAAGTATAACGATACACCGCAACGGGCGAGCCGCGCTTTCGATGCAGGCCGCGACGGGTTCGTGATTGCCGGCGGTGGCGCGATCATCGTGCTGGAAAGCCTCGAGAGCGCCCAAGCGCGCGGCGCCAAAATCTATGCCGAAGTGACCGGCTTTGCCGCCACATCCGACGGGGCCGATATGGTGGCCCCATCGGGTGAAGGTGGCGAACGGGCGATGCGCGGCGCGCTCAAGACCCTGCCAGAGGGCCGGAAGGTCAGCTATATCAACGCACATGGCACATCAACCCCGGTCGGTGACGTGGGCGAGGTTGAAGCGGTCCGCCGAGTCTTTGGCCAAGGGTCCACCCCGCCGATCAGTTCGACCAAGTCGATGACAGGCCACAGCCAAGGGGCCACCGGCGCGCAAGAGGCCGTCTATTGCCTGCTGATGTTGCAAGACGACTTTATCGCGCCCTCGATCAACGTCGAAACGCTCGACCCAGCGCTGGACCCAGCCGAGATCGCAACCGCGCTGGTTGAGAATGCGGGGCTGGACACAGTCATGACAAACTCTTTCGGCTTTGGTGGCACGAACGGCTCCATGCTTCTTTCGAAATTCAAAGGGTGATCGGATGACACTTTCGATGCAAGGCAAACGCGGGCTGATCATGGGTGTCGCCAATGAACGCTCTATCGCTTGGGGTATCGCCAAAGCGATGTCCGAGGCCGGTGCGGAACTTGCCTTTACCTATCAGGGCGAGGCCTTCGGCAAGCGGCTTGAACCGCTGGCCCAATCGGTCGGCTCTGACATCATGGTCGATGTCGATGTGACCGATGACGCCAGCATGGATCTGGCCTTTGCCACGCTCAAGGACCGCTGGGGCACGTTGGATTTCGTGGTCCATGCCATCGCCTTTTCGGACAAGAACGAATTGACAGGGCGGTTCATCAATACAAGCCGCGACAACTTTAAGAACTCGCTTGCGATCTCGTGCTATTCCTTCATCGACGTGGCCCGACGCGCATCGGAGCTGATGCCGAACGGTGGCACGCTTTTGACGCTGACCTATCAGGGGTCGAACCGGGTGACACCCTTCTACAATGTGATGGGTGTGGCCAAAGCAGCACTTGAATCGGCAACCCGCTATCTGGCCAATGACCTTGGGCCGCAGGGCATCCGCGTGAACGCAATCAGCCCCGGCCCGATGAAGACCCTTGCAGGTGCAGCGATTGGCGGCGCGCGCAAGACCTACAAACACACCGACATGAACGCGCCCCTGCGGTCGAACGCAACGCTTGAGGCCGTCGGCGGCACGGCGGTCTATCTGGCTTCTGATGCCGGGGCCTGCACCACCGGCGAGATCATCCGCGTCGATGGTGGCTTTCATGTCTTGGGGATGCCCCAGCCGGATCATCTGGTCTGAGGGGCAGTCAAACCCTCTGACGCTGGGCCACCTGCACCTCTCGCATCAGGACAAGTTATGGCGCACCTCCGACACGATGGCGCGCAATCGTTATCTTGCTCCGGGCCGGTTAGTTTCGCGAGACCACGGGAGTCCGTCGCGGGCACTCCGACGCGTCAATTGGTATCACAGTTTAAAGGTTTAAATGAAATGGGTGCGCGCCAGCTCCACCCCAACGTCAAGGTCGTGTTCCGGCGCGGCTACGAGACTGCGGGCAAAACCCCCAAAAAGCAGGCGGTCGTCAATCTGGCGCCCAAGAGCTGATCCCTCGGGCTGCGGCAACAGCAAAATCACAGGTTACTGAAAAGATGTGATTTGGTGTGCCGCCGGTTTGCAGGGATGCTGGGAACATCTTCAATCGATCGTGTCAGGGCGGGCAGACGCGCGCCGGATCAACCCGTGATGTCCAAAGGCCCTTGCATGTATCACATCATTCGCACCGCTATCGCGACACTTCTGGTCGCGCTTTCCCTCACGCAACCGACCCCATTGCAGGCGCAATCAGCAGACCCCCTGCCCGACTATGTCATTGCACAATTCGGTGCGCCCCCGGCGATTCCCGATGGCCCGCTGTCAGAGTCGTTGCAAGAGGCAGTGCGTGTGGTGTTTATCGACAGTCTGGAGCATTCGACATGGGGTCGCGATCAGAACATCGCACTCACCGAGATTGCGGAATCGAAAGACCCGCGCCTGGCCTGGATCATCAGCGACATGATGCGCTTTACCTGGCGCGCCGCCTTTGACGATGCGCTTGCGGATGCAGCGGCCACCCTTTTGGACATTGAAATTCAATCCCACCTGCGTTGGGGGGAAATCACCGACCATCTCATCGCTTGGGATATTCCATCCTATCCGGGATATCTGGACGCCAAACGCGCGATCTTTACCAATTTCGTACCCGGATGGGACCGGATTTTTGTCGAAGGCGATATTGATTGGCGGCTCGTGTCTTGGGGCGGCGTCCTGATTGACGATCGCCCCTATGACACGACGGATGAGGTCTGCAATTGCATTCCAGCCGCCGATAACCCCCAAGTCAGCAGCGCCGAAGATGCGACATGGCTCAGCGACGATGCGATCGTTTTCGGGATCGAGGTCAACGGCGAATTTCGCGCCTACCCCCGCCGCATCATGGAAGTACGTGAGATGGTCAATGACACCTTGGGCGGCAGAGACCTTGGCATTCCGTATTGCACCCTTTGTGGCGCAGCGCAGGCCTATTTCACCGATGAAATGCCCGACGGGATTGAGCGCCCGATCCTGCGCACCTCCGGCCTTCTGATCCGGTCAAACAAAGTCATGTATGACATCCAGACCTATTCGGTGTTTGACACCTTCCTGGGCACCGCGCTCACGGGCCCTTTGGCGGAAAAGAACCTGCAACTGGAGCAAGCGACGGTCATCACCACCGATTGGGGCACTTGGAAAGCCGCGCATCCCCAGACAACTGTGCTTGTCGAGGCGCTCGCCCTTGGTCGTGATTTCGATTTTCGCAATAATCGTGACGCGAACGGGCCGATCTTTCCGGTGGGTGACGTCGACCCGCGGCTTCCCATTCATGAAGATGTCATAGGTGTCATCACAGCCTCTGGTCAGCCCGTCGCCTTTCAACGTGCCACAGCCTTGGTGGCGCTCAAGCAGGGTGCGCAGATCGGCTATGAAAACGTCCGGCTAGAGCTCGCGGCCGGCGGCATCAAGGCTGTTGATGCCGATGGATCCGATCTTGGCAGTCACCAAGCCTTCTGGTTTGCATGGTCCCAGTTCCACCCGGAAACGGCGCTTTGGACCCAGTAAAGCGCAAATCCGGCACTGGAACTGCGATCAGACAGCGATGTTGCGTCTCAGCTTGGACCAGCGCGCTGATCCGCGCCTTTGGCCGAGGCTGATCGCAGGCCGTTCGACAAACACCCAAGAGGCCCAAGCTACAATAAGCAAAGCCGGAAGGACGAGCAGGAAGAGTGTCATCGGTCCGGGGACGAACGCGAAATGATGCAGGCAGAACATCACGGCCAGTTGCTGCAGCGGCCAACCGTAAATGTAAACGCCATAGCTCAGGTCGAGGGGCAGACCCTTGGACCGCCCCCCCAGATAGGCAAGGCACAAGACCGTGTAGCTCAGGACAATGTTGAACCAATAGACCGCTGCAACATCCGGCAGCATGCTCTGACCTGCAAAGGTCACACCCCACAAGAGCGCCGCGATGCGCCAGTCGATCCACAGCCATGCGGCAAATCTATGGGTCAGCACCCCCAGCAGAAACGACACAATCACAACCCGCGTTTCTGCCAGCAGAAACCAGATCCCGCCCATCCCCTTGGGCGCAACCACATGGCCGATGATCGCGATCACCAGAACCGTGCAGCAATAGGCCAGCAAAACCCAGCGCCTTGTAAAGAACGCCCCGCTTGCCACGAAAAGTGCGAGCAAGGCATAGGCACCAACCTCGTGCCGCAGCGACCAGACCGAACCGTTGATGGCATGTTCAAAGGGCAGACCGACAAAGACGTTTGGTCTGCTGAATTCGACAAAGACCAGACTGACAAGGCGACCGGCATAATTCACCACTTGCTGCAGCGTCGGATCGATCCATGCGCCCGCCACAATCAAGAAGAGAGGCACCGCCAGCGCGCAAACGATCAGGCCCGGAAAAATGCGCATGACGCGCGCCAGAGCGAACCCGAAAAGATCACCTTGGCGGCGAAACGCACTTTGCGTCACCAGAAGACCCGAAATAAAGAAAAACATATTGAGCGCGTATTCATGGAAGCCGCGCCGCAAAAAATCTTGCAGCGGCACTTGGGCATCAGGCCCAGTGCTGATGTGCCAGCAGTGCCCAAGCACCACAAGCAAGGCCAGTCCGAGCCGGATCTGATCAAACCGGTTCTCACGTTCTGTGAGGAAAGATGTCATATACATGTGCGGTCCGGGCCAGCAGCGACAGACTGTCGACCTCTTCTCCAATTGTCCAAAAACTCAGGTTTTTCTAAGCAAACGGACCACCAAAGTAACCAAGGTTTACGGATAACCTTCATACCCATCCGGATAGAAAATCAGCAAGAAACGGTGGATCTGCACGTAGATGAATCAGGACTCGCAGTTTCGCCGAATCGAAGACTGTGAATGAGAGTGAGACGAAGACCCGACAAATCACAGGAGTCTTTTCAAAGCCGGGCAGCGAGGTGCCCGAGCTGACGCGATTTCGAGATCAGTTGAGATGTCGACAAACATCGAACGGTGACCGTTCTACCGACCGACCGGCGTTCTAGTTTCTCCAACGCGCATTTGAATTGGAGTTACCGCCATTTGCGTTGGCGCAGCCCGGATTGTTGCCGCCATTGCCACGGCTACCGTTGTTGCCGCAAGTATTGCTGCCGCCGTTGCTGTTGCCGTTGCCGCTATTGCCGCCACCGCTATTGCCGTTGCCGTTGTTACCGCCGCCGCCGTTGCCGCCGCCGCTGTTGCCGTTACCGCCGCCGCTATTGCCGCCGCCGCTGTTGTTGCCGCCACCGGTGTTACCGTTTCCGCTGCCGCCGCCGCTGTTGTTTCCGCCGCTGTGATCGCCTGTTTCATTTGGCGGATAGGGCGACTGGAGCGATGCTATGACATCATCCAAAAAATGCGGTGGTCCCAGCCATGATAGGCTGGGCCACAAACAACCCAAATGTCACGACGACTGCGTTCAGTACAACATAGTCAACAGTGACCAGGCCGCTCTCGTCTTTCCGAAACGCCCTGAAAAACGCGGGGATACTCGTTAAGCTCTTCATTTCGATACACTGCGCAAAAACAAGCGCACACCTATTACAACTGCTACTCCGCGTTTTCTATGCCCTCGCGAGAAACGAAGGAAGGGTGGCATCGGGATAATGACCTATCCAATCGGATAGTTGCGACGCGCGCAGCGCCCTTTGATCTTCAGCGCGAACCTTACGCCGCATCAATCCCGACAACCTCGATCGCAAAGTTCAGGTCCTGCCCTGCCAGAGGATGGTTTGCGTCAAGTGTCACTTCGGTCTCGGTCACTTCCGCGACGGTGACAGGCAAGACCTGTCCTTGCGGGGTCTGCATCTGCAACTGCGTACCAACCTCAAGCGGGATATCTGCGGGGATGCCTTCGCGCGGGACGGCTTGGCGGGCCTCCGGATTGCTTTCGCCATAGGCCTGCGCACAGGGTACGGCGACCATTTTCCTGTCCCCAACAGCCATGCCCGGAATGGCGGCATCCAGCCCTGAAATGATCTGGCCCGAGCCCACGACAAACTCCAGCGGATCACGCCCTTCGGAACTGTCAAATGTCTCTCCGGAGTTCAAGGTGCCGGTATAATTGATCCTTACGGTATCACCTGGTTTTGCTTGGCTCATCTGTCTCGCCTTTCTGGTTCCTAAAATTTAAGGGGCAGAGGCTAAAGGATGCAGTTCCGACATGCAAACGGATTGCCCCTTTTCGCCCGGACCCTCCCGTGACACGATGCAGCGAACGGAGAATATCATGCCCATCACGACCTGTATCTTTGACGCCTATGGCACCCTGTTTGACGTCAACGCCGCCGCAATGCAGGCCGCAAAAGAGCCCGCCCAAGCCGATCTGGCCGCCGTCTGGCCTGCACTTGCCCGCGATTGGCGCATGAAGCAGTTGCAATACACGTGGCTGCGTGCGGTCGCCGGACGGCACTGTGATTTCTGGCAGGTGACCAAGGACGGTCTGGACTGGGCGATGCAGGCGCATGGTTTGACGCAAGACGCCACGCGCAAGCGCCTGTTGGAGCTTTACTGGGAGCTTGCGACCTTTCCCGAGGTACCTGCGATGCTTGCTGCCCTCAAAGCCAAAGGCATGACGACCGCGATCCTGTCCAATGGTTCGCCCGATATGCTGGATGCGGCTGTGTCTTCGGCAGGTATAGGCGATCTGCTTGATGCGGTACTCAGCGTGGACGAGGTCGGCGTGTTCAAGCCCCATGACCGGGTTTACGATCTGGTCTTGGCAAGGTTCGGTTGTACCCGCGACGCGGTATTGTTCGTATCATCCAATGGCTGGGATGCGGCGGGTGCGTCGGGTTACGGTTTCCAGACCGTCTGGGTCAATCGCGCAGGCGAACCGGTGGACAGGCTTTATGCCACGCCGCACCACATCCTGAGCGACCTCGTAAAAATTCCGGATTTTGTCTGATGCCGGTTTTCACCTCAACAGACGGGCTTTCACTGCATTACACGGACGCAGGCGCAGGTCTGCCGGTGATCGCCTTGGCGGGGCTAACCCGCAATGGCGCGGATTTCGACCATGTTGCCCCGTACCTGCCCGTTCGCCTGATCCGCCCCGATTATCGCGGGCGTGGGCAATCGGACTGGGCCGATCCCGCGACCTATACCATCCCGCAAGAGGCCGCCGATGTGCTGACCCTGATGGATCATCTGGGGCTGGAAAAGGCCGCGATCCTGGGCACATCGCGGGGGGGTCTTATCGCGATGGTGCTCGCGGCGACGGCCAAAGACAGGCTGCTGGGTGTGGCGCTGAATGATATTGGCCCCGTGATTGCCGACAAGGGTCTTGAAGTGATCAAGGGATATATCGGCCGCAACCCTGCCCAAAAAACCTATGCCGAAGCGGCAGAGGCCCGCGCCAAGCTCTCGACCCATTTCGAGGGCGTGCCCATGGACCGCTGGCTGGCCGAGGTTCAGGCGCATTATGCGCAGACACCTGACGGGCTGGTGATCCGCTATGATCCCAAATTGCGCGACGCGGTTCTGGCGGCAGGCGCGCAACCTGCGCCCGATCTGTGGCCGCTCTTCGATGCGCTGGCAGGTCTGCCATTGGCCTTGATCCGGGGTACGAACTCGGAGCTGCTAAGCGTTGAGACCGCAGACGAAATGACCCGCCGCCGCCCGGATATGATCCGCGCCGATGTCCCGGGGCGCGGGCATGTGCCCTTCCTTGATGAACCCCAAGCGCTGGACGCGCTGCACTTTTGGCTGGAGAAACTACAATGAATATCGACATGATCCGCGCCGCCGCGACCCGCCTTGCGGGCCATGCAAGGCGCACGCCGATCCTGACCTCGCCCTTTCTGGACGAGATCGCGGGGCGCCGCGTTTTCGTCAAGGCCGAGTGCTTGCAGCACACCGGATCATTCAAGTTTCGGGGCGGTTGGTCGGCGGTCTCGGCCCTGACCGACAATGCGTTGAAGACTGGCGTGATCGCCTTCTCCAGTGGCAACCATGCGCAGGGTGTGGCCTTGGCGGCCCGCGAACATGGCGCGCCAGCAGTGATCATCATGCCGGCCGATGCGCCTGTGGTGAAGATCGAGAATACGCGCGCTTTGGGTGCAGAGGTCGTGCTGTATGACCGCGCAACCGAGGATCGCGACGAAATTGGCGCAAGACTGGCCAGTGCGCGCGGGCTGACGCTGATCAAACCCTATGACGAACCATTGGTGATCGCAGGACAGGGCACAACAGGGCTGGAGATTGCCGAGGACATGAATGCATTGGGCGTGACCGATGCCGATGTGATGGTCTGTTGCGGTGGCGGGGGTTTGACATCGGGGATCGCGCTTGCACTCGCTGCTGATGCTCCGGGGCTGCGGGTCCGGCCTGCGGAACCCGAAGAGTTTGATGATGTCACCCGATCACTCGCCAGCGGCAAAATCGAACGGAACACGCGGCTGGGTGGGTCGCTCTGCGATGCCATCGTCACCCCACAACCCGGCAACCTGACCTTTCCGATCATGCAGGCGCTCTGCGGCCCCGGTGTTGTCGTGACTGAAACAGAGTGTTTGCGGGCCATGGCCGTTGCATTCGACAGGCTCAAGATCGTCGTGGAACCGGGCGGGGCTGCGGCTTTGGCTGCGGCCTTGTTCCACCCAGATGCCTTTGCGGGCGACGCGGTTGTGGCGGTCACCACAGGCGGGAACGTCGACCCGGCCGTGTTCAAAATGGCATTGGAGACGATGTGATGGCGCAAGTGAAACGCGATGGTGTCACGCTGCATGTGGATGTGCAGGGGCCAGAGAACGGGCCAATCGTGGTCTTTTCAAATTCCTTGGGCAGCACGCTGCATCTATGGGACGGGATCTTGCCGCTTTTGCCCGAAGGCCTGCGCATCATCCGCTATGACATGCGCGGGCACGGGCGGTCAGATGCACCCGAGGCTCCCTACTCCATGGGGCAGTTGATCAGCGATGCAGAAGCTGTCTGCGATGCCTATACCGTCCGCGATGCGATGTTTGTGGGTCTGTCAGTCGGGGGAATGGTGGCACAAGGGCTGGCGGTGAAACGGCCCGATATCATGCGCGCGATGGTGCTGTCGAATACCGCCGCCAAAATCGGCAATCCCAAGCTTTGGCAAGACAGGATCGCGGCGGTCACTGCCAAGGGCATGGCGGGCTTGTCGGACGAGATCATGAAGCGCTGGTTCAGCAGTCATTTTTACGGCACGGCGGCGATGGCACCATGGCAGGCCATGGTCGAGGCAACGCCGGTGCAGGGCTATGCAGGCGTTTGTGCGGCGATTGCGGGTACGGATTTCTACACGCCCACCAGCGGCTTGCGCCTGCCCACCTTGGGCATCGCAGGGACCGAAGACGGTTCCACGCCGCCTGATCTGGTCCGTGAAACGGTGGATCTGATCCCCGGATCGCAATTCGCACTGATGCGACGGGTGGGGCATTTGCCCTGCGTCGAGGACCCCGAACGCTTTGCCAGCCACCTGTCGGACTTCCTTCGCGATACCGGGCATGTCTGACCTGATTGACAGGCCAAATTGACACGCCGGCCAGACAGCGCTTGCAAAGTTATCCGCACTGATTATTCCTGCACGGATGAATAAACGCCTTCCCATCACTTTCATCCTGATCTCGGTCGTTCTGGATAGTATGGGAATCGGGCTGATCATGCCGGTGATGCCCGACCTGATCCAAGAGGTGGAAGGCGCAGGGCTGGGGACTGCGGCAGTCTGGGGCGGGATCCTCGCCACCATCTTCGCGGCGATGCAATTTCTGTTCGGGCCAACAATCGGCAGCGTTTCCGATCGCTTCGGGCGCAGGCCGGTGCTGATCATCTCGCTGGTGGTGATGGCACTGGACTATGTGCTGATGGCACTGGCCCACACCATCTGGCTGTTGATCATCGCGCGGATCATTGGCGGGATCACGGCGGCCACGCAATCAACCTCGGCAGCCTATATGGCCGATATTTCAAAGCCCGAAGAAAAGGCCGCGAACTTCGGTCTGATCGGTGCTGCCTTTGGTGTGGGCTTTATTCTGGGGCCATTGATGGGCGGATTGCTGGCAGAATACGGCACCCGCGCACCATTCTGGGCAGCAGCCTTTCTCGCAACGGCGAACGCGGTCTTTGGCTACTATGTGCTGCCCGAAACGGTCACCGACAGCATTCGTCGGCCCTTTTCATGGAAACGGGCGAACCCTTTGGGGGCCTTTCGCAACATCGGATCGCTGCCCGGCCTGAAACGGCTGATGCTGATCACCTTTGTCTATACGATCGCCTTTTTCGTCTATCCCGGCGTCTGGGCCTATTATGGGGCAGAGCGTTTCGGCTGGGGTCCGGGCATGATCGGGGTGTCGCTGGCTGTCTTCGGGATCGGGATCGCGGTGGTGCAAGGCCTCCTGATCCGGCCCATCATCAGACGGATCGGTGAACGCAAAGCGGTGATCCTGGGGCTGTCGATTGATGTGGCCGCATTCATCGCGCTTGGGTTTGTCACGCAAGGGTGGATCGCACTGGCCATGACCCCGCTGACCGCTTTGGGGTCCATCGCAGGGCCTGCATTGCAAGGGATCATGTCACGCACGGCGGCAGACAACCAGCAGGGCGAATTGCAAGGCACCGTGAGTTCGATCAATGCGGTGGCCACGATCATCGCGCCTTTGATGGTTACGCAGACCTTTTGGTATTTCACGCATGAGAGCGCTCCGGTATACCTGCCCGGCGCGCCTTTCTTGCTATCTGCAGTCCTGACACTCGGGTGCATCGTCGTCTTTGCGCAAACGCCAAGACCAAAGCGCGCGCGGGTCCCGTAAGGTCGCGTTCTGACTTGCAGCCCGCTTGAACAGGCCGCAAGGTGGCCCAAACGCCTTTGCACGGAACCTTCTCATGCCACAGATCAAAGCCGCTGTTTGCCGTGAATTTGGCGCACCCTTGACGATTGAAACGGTGACACTCGCAGCCCCCCAATTGGGCGAGGTCGAGGTGACGCTCAAGGCCTGTGCGATCTGCCATTCGGATATTTCCTATATCGACGGCGGCTGGGGCGGGACCTTGCCTGCGGTCTATGGGCATGAGGCCGCCGGTCACGTCTCTGCCTTGGGCCAAGGCGTGCGCGGTGTGGCAGTCGGCGATCCGGTCGTGGTCACGCTGATCCGCGCCTGTGGCAGCTGCCCGTCCTGTGCTGGCGGCAAACCGGTGGCGTGCGAAAGCGATATGGCCAGCGGACCATTGACGGATGCGCAAGGTGCGCCCCTGCATCAGGCGATGCACACCGGCGGTTTTGCCGAAAAAGTCGTGGTCGACCAGAGTCAGGTCGTGAAACTGTCCCCCGACATCGGGATGGAAGCGGCATCCTTGCTGGCCTGCGGCGTCATCACCGGTGTTGGTGCCGTGGTCAATGCAGCCGGCCTGCGCGCAGGGCAGGACGTTGTGGTGATCGGGGCCGGTGGCGTCGGTCTGAATGCTATTCAGGGCGCGCGGATTGCAGGTGCGCGGCGGATTGTTGCCGTGGATATGTCCGCAGAAAAACTGGCGATAGCTAAGGAATTCGGGGCGACCCACGGCGTGCTGGCAACAGCGGACAAACCGTGGCGGCTTGCGAAACAGGCGTTGGGGCGTGGGGCTGATGCGGTCTTTGTCACCGTTGGTGCCATACCAGCCTATGACACCTCAACACGATATCTGGCCAATGGCGGCAAGGTGATCATGGTCGGGATGCCCCATTCAGGCGCTATGGCGACCTATGAGCCGGTGATGCTGGCGGCAACGGGTCAGGGCATGGTGGGCTCCAAGATGGGCGATGTGGTGATTTCCCGCGATATCCCCTGGATGGTCGATCTTTATGAACAGGGTCGTCTAAAGCTGGACGAGCTGATTTCAGGACGCTGGTCATTGGAGCAAATCAACGAGGCGATTGCCGATACCAAAACGGGCAGCGCCAAGCGGAATGTCATCGTTTTCGATTAAGGCGGATCAGTCAGTAAGGTGGATCGTGATCCACCTTACCCGTCCATCGCGCGGTCATCCCAGTCATAGACGACAATGTCAGCCGTCTCTCGCGCACCCAACGACTGATAGAGAGCCCGCGCAGGGCCATTATCCATTTCCGTCGCCAGCCAGATCCCCGCGCAGCCCCGCGCGCGCGCAATCTGCATCAGCTTTGTGCAGAGCTGCTTTGCGATCCCCTGTCTCTGCCAATCATCGCGCACGCCCACTTCCGCCACAAAGAAAGCAGGCGGCTTGTCGGGGTGGAACATGATCTGCCCCGTCGCCATTCCGACAACCTGCGGACCCGCAAAAGCCACAACAATCTCGTGCAGCGGATCGTCCAGAAATGCACGGGCCTGATCGGCCCGGATGGGATTATCAAACAGACCCTCCTGCACTTGCAGCAGAACCTCCAGATCATCTGGACCTAGCTGTCGAAGCGTGATTGTCTCGCCCATGAATTCGCTCCTTTCGAAAGACCTCAGCCATGAAACTTGCCGATCTCGAGATCATTGTCACGGCGCCTCCCGCCCCCGGATGGGGCGGTCGTTACTGGATCATCCCCAAGGTGACCACCGACACCGGCATCGTGGGCTACGGCGAATGCTATGCCTCCTCGATCGGGCCAGAGGCGATGAAGGCCGTGATCACCGACGTTTTCGCGCGGCACATGGCCGGCGAGAACCCCGAGAATATAGAGTTGATGTACCGCCGCGTCTATTCCGCAGGTTTCACCCAGCGCCCTGACCTGACTGTCATCGGCGCGTGGTCCGGGCTGGAAATGGCCTGCTGGGA
>NZ_JANQTS010000148.1 GCF_030731595.1 Yoonia sp. | reverse complement strand
CGCGCTGCGCCACGGGGAGCAATGGAGTGATACACATGGGACTTTTGAACATAATCCGACGCATGTCTTTGCGCGAGAAGCTATCGATCCGGGAGATTTCGCGCCGGACTGGTTTGTCGCGCAACACGATAACGAAGCATTTGAACGCGGGCACGATTGAGCCGCAGTTCACGACACCAGATCGGCAGAGCAAGCTTGATCTTTTTGCTGATAAATTGGCCGGATGGCTAAAAACTGAAGCTGGGAAGTCGCGCAAGCAACGGCGAACAGCGAAGCAGCTGCATGAGGATTTGGTGAAGCTGGGCTACGCTGGGTCCTACAATCGGGTCGCAGCGTTTGCCCGTGACTGGCGATTGGATCGGCAGCGAGAAAGCCAAACGACGGGGCGTGGCACCTTTGTGCCTTTGACTTTCCGCCCTGGCGAAGCGTTCCAATTCGACTGGAGCGAGGATTTTGCGGTCTTGGCCGGTGAGCGCACGAAGCTGCAGGTTGCCCACATCAAGTTGTCGCACAGCCGCGCTTTTGTGATCCGCGCCTATTTGCTGCAAACCCATGAGATGCTGTTTGACGCCCATTGGCATGGCTTTCGGGTCTTCGGCGGCGTGCCTGAGCGCGGGATTTACGATAATATGCGCACTGCGGTTGACCGTGTCGGACGTGGCAAAGAACGGCAAATCAACATGCGTTTTTTGGCCATGACGAACCACTATGTGTTTGGACCAGAGTTCTGCAACCCTGCGGCGGGATGGGAGAAGGGTCAGGTTGAGAAGAACGTTCGTGACGCTCGGCATCGGTTTTGGCAGCCTATGCCGGAGTTCCCCAATCTCGATGCGCTAAACGATTGGTTGGAGCAGCGCTGCATGGAGATGTGGCATGAGATTCCGCATGGTGGGTTGGTCGGCAGTATTGCTGATGTTTGGGCCGACGAACAGGCGGCATTGATGCCATTGCCCTGCGCCTTCGATGGTTTTGTCGAACATAGCAAACGCGTCTCGCCCACCTGTTTGATTAATTTTGAGCGCAATCGTTACAGCGTTCCGGCGTCATTTGCGAACCGCCCGGTGAGTTTACGGGTCTATCCCGAGCGGCTCGTTGTCGCCGCCGAAGGACAAATTTTGTGCGAACATCCGCGCTTCATTGACCGCTCACATAAGCAATTGCCGCGCACGGTTTATGACTGGAGACATTATCTGGCCGTCATCCAGCGCAAACCCGGTGCTTTGCGCAATGGCGCGCCGTTCACGGAATTACCCCAGGCGTTTAAGCAGTTGCAGGACTTGATGCTGCGGCGCCCTGGTGGTGATCGAGAGATGGTCGATATTCTGGCCTTAGTTCTGCATCACGATGAACAAGATGTGTTGGCCGCTGTGGAAATGGCATTGACCGAAGGCGTTGCAACCAAAACCCATGTGTTGAACCTGCTTCATCGGTTGGTGGACGGCAAGGTAACTGGCGGCCCTGATATAGACACGCCGCAAGCCTTGATCCTGCGCCTCGAACCCAAAGCCAATGTCGAACGCTATGATGGCCTGCGTGCCCAAACAGCCGGAGGTCGCCATGCGTCATGATCCTGCAAGTGGCGCAATCATCATCATGCTCCGCAGCCTGAAGATGTATGGTCTAGCGCAAGCTGTCACCGACCTGATGGAACAGGGTGCGCCCGCTTTTGAAGCGGCGGTGCCGATCCTGTCACAATTGCTCAAAGCCGAATTGGCCGAGCGCGAGGTGCGATCTATTGCCTATCACA
>NZ_JANQTS010000147.1 GCF_030731595.1 Yoonia sp. | reverse complement strand
TCCAGTTCCTTGACCCGTTGCAACAGGCGCAGCGAATGGAAATAGCGCGCGCCGGGCCGCACCTCGGGGTAAAGGCCGGGAACGGTTTCAAGGTTGTGGTTGAACACATCGGGGCGCGCTTCAACAACGACCTCTAACACACTGGGATCACAGCGGATAAAGTCAGGTGTCAGAATCTCGATCGTCGTATCTGGCGACTGGCGGCGAATGGCGCGGATCGTCTGGGCAAAATGCTCTGCCCCGCCGTCTTCGACGTCGTCGCGGTCCACGGATGTGATGACCACATGCTTGAGACCCAGCTTCTTGACCGCATCGGCCACGCGACCGGGTTCGAACACATCCAGCGCCTCTGGCGGTTTGCCGGTGGCGATATTGCAGAAGGTACAGGCGCGGGTGCAGACCTCGCCCATGATCATCATCGTGGCGTGGCCCTGGGACCAGCATTCACCCACATTGGGGCAGCCCGCCTCTTCGCAGACCGTGACCAGCTTGTGTTCGCGCATGATATCGCGCGTTTGTTTGTACCCTTCCGAGGTCGGGGCCTTCACACGGATCCAGTCAGGCTTTTTCGGCTGTGCTGCATCCGGGCGCCGCTGCTTTTCAGGGTGGCGCTGGGCGGGAATTTTGAGGTCGCGTGTGGGCATAGCGGGCTCCGGTCATTCTGTCAGATACCTAACCCTGCCACGGCCTGTTGTCCAATAGTGTCGGCGCCATGCATGACGGCACTGCGTCGCATGCATGGCGCGGGTTCAGCCAATCATCGGGCCAAACCGCCCTTGGGTCTCGGCGTAATGGCGTTTGAGCCGCTGCAGGGCGATGCGCAAAACGATCTTGCCAGAGCGGGCGGACCATCCCATCGTCTTTTCTGTCTGCTCCAACCCTTCGAGAAAGCAGCAACAGCGCAAGGCCACATCCCCCAACCCGGGGCCAAGGTCGGCCAGCGCATCCTTGACGCGGGCATGGGCAGCCACGGCACCTTTGGGGCAATCCGCCGATACCGCAGGGGCGTCACCGGTCATAAATCCTTCCCAGCTCTCGATACTGCCCATCCCGACCACGACCAGTTCGTAGTCCTCGCGCAGGCGTTCCCCTACGGCCACCAGATCACGCGCAAGAAACGGTTTGCCATCCCGATCCTTGCGGCGTGCGAGCCCCACCAGCGGGCTTTCGGTGGCATAGGTCCGGTAGGGCGGGCGCGCGGCCCCTTCGATGGCCGCAATATCCCATCCTGCATCTCCGTCAGGATCGGCATTGCGCTCTGCAAACCCGCTGGCGCGGTTTTCATCTGCCGCTGTCAGCCGTCGCAGGGCGGATCGACCAAGATTGCTGATGTAATAGCGGGCGATGCGGCCATCAGGTTCGGGGCATGTGATCCACTCTTTGAGCGCCATCGCCTGCGCGATCTCGCGCTCCACAACAGCGGTGCGCACTTGTTCGCCCTCTGGTGTGACCCGGACCACGACCGAGGTCTCCATCTCGCGGGCGACGGCAAGCACAGCACCCTGTTCACACAAACGGCGCAAAATACGTTTGGCTTCTTGATCAATCCGCGCCTGCGTCAGCGCCTGCGACGGGTGAGTTTCACTCTTCAAACACTGGATATTCATTGCTTCAAATTTCTCCTTCATAGTAAGACTTTGCGCAGTCACCTGCGCAGAAAGCGCCCGCAATGCCGCATCAATCAGCGGATCATCGCGGCGCCCTTCGAACCGGCGTACCTGCCGGAGAACCGTTGACGGGTGGCAGTCGCTGGCCCGCGCCAAAGCGCGGATCGACAACCCTGTTTCTGTGTGAGCAAGATAGTGGCGGGCCGCATCCGGAACCCAACGCGGGAGATCAGGCGAAGCTTTTCGCCCATGTAGTGCTGTCATAATCACTCATCCTTTTGCCGAAATTACCGACGCAACAGACAATCGCCACATGCCCCACCTTATGACGATCTACGACCTGAACGTGCATGGTTACCTATCTGTTAACCCCGCAAATTGCCCGTCAACCATTCTTTCCAAATGATAAACAAGTCTAACCGGTGCGTTCTGATCTCATGGCGATTCCGCAACACCCGCATGGGTTGTGTCATCTTGTGACGACTCTCTGTCAGTAACGAAAGGATGACACATGTTGGATCTGCACACCCGGATTGCCCAGCTCAAACGCCCGAACCTGCTTGCGCGGGCCGCGCGCTTTGGCGTGGATGACTATCGGCGCACGGTCCATTTGCGGCGGTTGCTGGGGTCGGACCCTTTGCCCAGACATGGCGCTGCGCTGATGCAGCTGCTTGACCGCGAGGCCGAAATGAACGCGCTGCGCCTGGCCCGCTCGGGCAGCTACAGCCCCGCAATCCACGTGGAGATATTGATCGCTATTCTGGGCGAGGCACGGCTTTTGCGTGCCACCGCCATGCCTGCGTCCGGATCAGGACAGCCTAGGTAAAGGCGTCCGGCATACTTGCCTTTTTGGTGGCGACATAGGCCCGCAGCCGTGCTTCGATTTCGGGGTCGAGTGGCGGCTGCTGATAGGTGTCCAGCATCTTGGCGACCCGCGCTGTTGCCAGCGTCTCGGTGTCGCGCGCGCCCTCTTCGTCCCATGTCTCGAAGGGTTTGTAGTCGAACAGGTCAGACCGCCAGAACGCCGCCTTGAAATTCGCTTGCGTGTGTTCGCAACCAAGATAGTGGCCGCCAGGCCCGACCTCTGCAATCGCCCCCATCGCCTGCCCGTTCTCGGACAGGTCAACACCGCGCGCAAAATGGTGCAAGGTGCCAAGCTGGTCGGCATCCATCACGAATTTCTCGAAAGAGGCCACAAGCCCGCCTTCCAGCCAGCCGCAGCTGTGCAGCATGAAATTCACGCCCGACAACAGGCCCATTTGCAGGCTGTTGGAAGTCTCATAGGCGGCCTGCGCGTCGGGCAGCTTTGATCCGCAGAACGACCCCGCAGACCGGTATGGCAGGTTCAAACGGCGGGCCAACTGCCCTGCCCCGTAAGTGATATGTGCCGCCTCTGGCGTACCAAAGGTCGGCGCGCCCGAGTTCATGTCGATGGATGTCACGAAAGTGCCGAAAATCGCGGGCGATCCGGGGCGGATGATCTGGCTGTATGCCACACCTGCCAGCACCTCGGCCAAGACCTGTGTGAGCGTACCCGCCACCGAAACCGGCGCCATCGCACCACCCACGATAAACGGGCTGATGATCGAGGCCTGGTTATGGGCTGCAAAAATCTCCAGCGCGCCCATCATCGTGCTGTCAAAGGTCAGCGGCGAGTTGATGTTGATCAGCGAGGTCATGACCGTGTTGTCGCGCACGAAATCCTTGCCGAACAGAATCTCGCACATCTCGATGCTGTCCTGCGCACGGCTGGGTTCGGTGACCGACCCCATGAACGGTTTGTCGCTATAGACCATATGGGCCAGCAGCATATCGAGGTGGCGCTTGTTCACCGGAACATCGGTGGGTTCGCAAACCGTGCCGCCAGAGTGGTGCAGCCACTTGGACATATAGCCCAGTTTCACGAATTTCTCGAAATCCGCCATCGTCGCATAGCGACGGCCCCCTGCGGCGTCGCGGACAAAGGGCGGGCCATAGACCGGAGCCAGCACAAGGGTCTTGCCGCCCACGACCACATTGCGATCAGGGTTGCGGGCGTGTTGGGTGTATACGGACGGTGCCGTGGCACACAGCTTGCGGGCCAGACCGCGCGGAATGCGCACGCGTTCGCCTTCGACCTCGGCACCGGCTTCTTTCCAGCGCACAAGTGCGTCGGGGTTATCGACGAAATTCACGCCGATCTCGGCCAGAACCGTTTCGGCGTTCTTTTCGATCAGTTGCAGTGCCTCTTCGGACAGCACTTCATAATTGGGGATATTGCGCTCGATATACTTGGCAGTCTCGATGCTGACGGCGGTCCGCTCTGCGCGGCGCGCCGCCCCGCCACCACCACGGGCACGACGACCTTCTCTGACCTGTGCATCCGACATGAGTGTTTCCCCTAAAAAGCTGTTTGAGGTGTTAGATACAGCGCGAAGGACGACCACCTTGCCGTTTTTACGCCACCTTAGACGCGAAAACGACATGCGCGTTCAGAACACCCGAAAACTGGATGCCGCCCTCTTGCGCTGGACCGGCTCTGGCTTTACCGAAGCGGCATGGAAAACAGCACGCATGAACGTCTTCTGATCATTGATTTTGGCAGCCAGGTGACCCAACTCATCGCCCGCCGCCTGCGCGAATTGAATGTCTACTGCGAGATTCACCCCTACCAGAATGTGACTGACACATTCCTTGCCGATTTCGCACCAAAAGCGGTGATCTTGTCCGGTGGTCCAGACAGTGTGACCCGCGAAGGGTCGCCGCGTGCGCCTGCTTCCTTGTTCGACATGCAAATCCCCGTTCTTGGCATCTGTTATGGCCAGCAGACGATGATGACCCAACTGGGCGGCAAAGTGATCAGCGGCCATGGCACAGCCGAGTTCGGCCGTGCCTATGTGACACCCCAGGGCAAACTGTCCTTGCTGGATGGCTGGTTTGCCACTGACAAAGAACAGGTCTGGATGAGCCATGGCGACCATGTCTCTGAAATCGCACCGGGTTTTGCGGTTTACGGCACCTCGCCCAATGCGCCTTTTGCGATCACCGCAGACGTTGCCCGCAACTTCTACGCCGTGCAATTCCACCCCGAAGTGCATCACACGCCAAACGGGGCCAAGCTTTATGAAAACTTCGTGCGGCTTGCCGGTTTCACTGGCGACTGGACCATGCGCGCCTACCGTGAACAGGCGATCGAGGCGATCAAGGCACAGGTCGGCGACGCGCATGTCATTTGCGCGCTGTCCGGCGGCGTGGATTCGTCCGTCGCCGCGGCCCTGCTGCACGAGGCCATTGGCGACCAACTGACCTGCGTTTTCGTCGATCACGGGTTACTGCGCCTGAACGAGGCCGAAGAGGTCGTTGGCATGTTCCGCGATCACATGAACCTCAAGGTGATCCACGCCGACGAATCCGAACTGTTTCTGGGCGAACTCGACGGTGTCAGCGATCCCGAAACCAAGCGCAAGATCATCGGGCGGTTGTTCATCGACGTGTTTCAGAAATACGCCAACGGGATCGAAGGTGCAGCCTTTCTGGCCCAAGGCACGCTCTACCCTGATGTGATTGAATCGGTCAGCTTTTCCGGCGGCCCGTCTGTTACCATCAAAAGCCACCACAATGTTGGCGGCCTGCCTGAAAAGATGGGCCTGAAACTGGTGGAACCGCTGCGCGAGCTTTTCAAGGACGAAGTGCGCGCCTTGGGGGTCGAACTGGGCCTGCCCAAATCCTTTATCGGGCGTCACCCTTTCCCTGGCCCCGGCCTTGCCATCCGCTGCCCCGGCGAGATTACGCGCGAAAAGCTGGAAATCCTGCGCAAGGCGGACGCGGTCTATATCGACCAGATCCGCAAGCACGGGCTTTATGATGAAATCTGGCAGGCTTTCGTGGCCATTCTGCCTGTGCGCACAGTTGGCGTCATGGGCGACGGACGCACCTATGACTTCGCCTGCGCGCTGCGGGCGGTGACCTCGGTCGATGGGATGACGGCAGATTACTACCCCTTCAGCCATGAATTCTTGGGCGAAACCGCCACGCGGATCATCAACGAAGTCCAAGGGATCAACCGCGTGACCTATGACATTACCAGCAAACCTCCGGGGACGATCGAATGGGAATAGAAACATAAATTCGTGATTTTATGTTCATTCCCGTCATCCGAATACGTTGGATGTCTGTTGGTCAGATGGTTGCGATCACTTGCGGCGCCTTGTGATTTGGCGACGCAGGATGATGAGGGACAGGTTTAACGGCGTCCGGCACCAGAACAGACGCAGTCCCGCGCACCCCTGATCTGTCTGTTCAAAATTGCGGAACCAGCCCGCGAAAACGCCGCTGCGCGCGCGTTGCACAGCGCGCCCAAAGCCCAAAGGGTTTTGATCTTGCATTTTCTCTGGTCTCAGCCGTTATTTTCTGGTTATGAGTCCTGTGCCGAAATGATGCGGCGCAATAAAATGTGACAAAGCAAGTCATCGTCGCACGACTTCGTGACTTTTGTGTTGTGTTTTTTGCCTTATTTGTAACGGCTTCGAGGGAACGTTGGAAAATCATCGGCCTTTCCTTCAGTGTTCCTAGAAGGCTCTACCAATGCAAAACAAAACTCTTAGATCGTTCGTTCCTCCAGTTGTCTTCACCGTCTACGACAGGTTTCGGAAGAAAGCAGACAATCCCAATTCCCTCTTTGATGGCGATGATAGCCTTTACAAGGAAGTGGTGAGTGGTGTCGACGTATACGGCGAGTATGGGTGTGGCAAATCCACAAAATGGATGCTGAATAATACGTCTGCCAAAGTCATTGCCGTTGATACGTCCGAGCAGTGGATTGAAGAAGTCAAACAGGACAATATCGCAAATAACGGAAGGCTGAATATCAATTTCGTCAACTTGGGTCGACTTGGTGGATGGGGACGCCCGATCGACTATAGCATGCGCGAGTCTTTTTCGGATTACACCGATTATCTCTGGAGACAGACAGACAAGCCAAACGTGGTGCTGGTTGATGGCCGGTTTCGCGTGTGTTGTTTCCTGACGAGTTTGAAATTCGCTGATGAAGGGACGCAGATACTCTTTGATGATTATACCAATCGTCCGCACTATCACTTTGTTGAAAAATATTGTTCTCGCATCCGGGAATGCGGCCGGCAGTGTTTGTTCATCGTGCCATCAAAAGATGATATTGATTTTGATGAGCTCGAGAAAGACATTGGTGCGTTCAGGCACGTAATGGATTGATATTATTTTACAATTGCCGCGAAATTGCCGCGCGGCACCTATCAAGGACGGACCGCCTCCAACAGCAATCCGGCTGTAAACTCACCCGGTGCGCAGGCCGATAAATCACCCGTTTGGCCGCGCGCGACCCATTCTGCCCGCGCGTCAAGCCCGATGCCGACCTGCGGTCCTGCATGCAGGGGATTGCGCCCCCAATGCGCCCCCGCAAAAGGATCAACATCAAACCAATCTGTCAGCGCCGCCTCGGGCAATCCCGCGCGCGCCATCAAGAACCCCGCGATGCAATCCACTTGCCGTTCGACCAGACCGCGCAACATGATCTCTTCAGAGCGGCGGTTGCGGATTTCGCGCAAGGCAAAATCAGCGACGCCATGCTGGACCTGCACCGCATGACCATAGGCATGTGCCACCAGATAAGGCGCTTGCGGCAGGTCATAGGCGGCACCTGCGATCAGGATCTCGTTGCTGGTCGTGCAATAGACTACTTGGCTGTTCACTGTCGCGTCAGCCCCGCAGTGCCCCTCGATCCGCGCGACGGATACGACCGATGGCATCCGTGCAAACGCAGCCTGTGCAGCGGTCATCACTTCCGCGACGGGATCCGCCTGCAAGCTGCCTGTCCACAACAGTATCGCCATGATCCACCGCATTCCGATCCTCCTATTTGCAAAACCGATGCGGCAAGGCGCGGCAGGGGTTGCAAAACGTCTCATCTGAATAGCAACTGCATCCATGAACACAACATTTCAAGCCGCTCTCTGGATGATCGGCGCAATCACCTCTTTCACGCTGATGGCCATCGCCGGTCGCACTGTCAGCTTTGAACTCGATACCTTCGAGATCATGCTGTACCGCAGCCTGACCGGGATCATTATTGTCGTCGGGGTGGCGTGGAGCACAGGCAGATTGCGGCAGGTGCAGCGCAACCATCTTGGCCTGCACGCGGCGCGCAACCTATGCCATTTTGCCGGACAGAATCTGTGGTTCTATGCGATTACCGTCATCCCGCTGGCGCAGGTCTTCGCCTTGGAGTTCACCACCCCCATCTGGGTGATCCTGCTCTCTCCACTGCTGCTCAAGGAGCGGCTCACCGCGATTGGCTTGCTCAGTGCGGCAATAGGCTTTGTCGGGGTCTTGATCGTCGCGCGACCCGACCCTGCAAACCTGAGCCCCGGCCTCGTTGCTGCGGCCACTTGCGCGGTGTTCTTTGCGCTTACCGCGATCTTTACGCGCAAGCTGACGCGCACCGAAACCATCACCACGATTCTCTTTTATCTGACCATCATGCAGGCGGTCTTTGGTCTGATTTGTGCGGGGTATGATGGCGATATCGCGTTGCCTTCGGGTCAGTCGTTGCCTTGGGTGGTGCTGATCGGCTGCGCGGGTTTGCTTGCGCATTTCTGCCTGACCAAGGCGCTTAGCATCGCGCCGGCCACCATTGTGATGCCGATTGATTTTGTGCGCCTGCCAACAATCGCGGTCGTGGGCATGCTGCTTTACGATGAACCACTTGAGATTCTGGTATTTGTGGGCGCTGCCCTGATCTTTGCCGCCAACTATATCAATATCAGTGCTGCGGTGCGGCGTACCGCTCATCCGTAAACTTCCTCTGAGATGAAGCTTTGTTGACGCCCTATGGCAGTTTTGTGACGCCACGGCGCGACCGATTATGTGACGCTGCGTAATTAATTGACGTAAAGCTTGGGCGCTCCCTAGGGTGACTTGCACATAATTTATTCATGACAGGGATGAGGACATGAAAAAAATAACGACAGCAGGCGCAGCCTTGCTCATGACAACCAGCATGGT
>NZ_JANQTS010000146.1 GCF_030731595.1 Yoonia sp. | reverse complement strand
AGCGACCTACTGATTAAAAGTCAGTTGCTCTACCAACTGAGCTAACGGCCCACTGAGGGGCTACTTAGAAAGGCCATGCGCTGCGGTCAACCCCCAAATGCTGTCTGCGCTGGATATGTGCGGCCGCTTTGACTATATCGCCGCAATGACCGCAAACGACTCATCTTTTCTGCCGTTCATGAAGATGCATGGGCTGGGCAACGACTTTGTCGTGATCGACGAACGGGGACAGAGCCCGCGCGTCGATCAGGCTTTGGCCGTAGCCATTGCCGATAGGCACCGTGGGGTGGGTTTTGACCAGTTGGCGGTCTTGTCAGACGCGTCAGACGCTGATGTGCATTTAACCTTCTGGAACAGCGACGGATCGCTTTCTGCCGCCTGCGGGAATGCCACACGCTGCATTGCGCGGCACCTGATGGACGCCCAAGGCAAGGACAGTCTGGTGATCACAACCGATCGCGGCATCTTGCATGCCGTGGATGCAGGCGATGGCCTTACATCCGTGAATATGGGCCAGCCGCAACTTGCATGGGACGAGATACCCTTGGCCGAACCGATGGACACGCTCCTCCTCCCGATCCCGGGCGAACCGACGGCCACAGGCATGGGCAACCCGCATTGCACGTTCTTTGTGGATGATGCCGATGCCATCGACTTGGCCGCCATGGGGGCAAAGTTCGAGCATCATCCGCTTTATCCGCAGCGCACCAATGTCCAATTCGTAAGCGTGATCGGCCCCGACCACTTGCGCATGCGGGTCTGGGAGCGCGGGGTTGGCATTACGCTGGCCTCTGGCTCTTCCTCCTGTGCCACGGCTGTCGCGGCGGCGCGACGCGGGCTGACAGGGCGTGCAGTAAGAATCGACCTTGATGGCGGCACGCTTCAGGTTGACTGGCGCGATGATGGCGTCTGGATGACGGGTGGCACCGCACATGTCTTTGATGGCGTCTGGCGGATGTAATGGCTGACGCGACGCCGATATTTTCGAACCACGGTTGCCGGCTCAACGCCTATGAGACAGAGGCGATGAAAGAACTGGCTGCCGCCGCTGGCGTGACCAATGCGATTGTAGTGAACACATGCGCGGTCACTTCAGAGGCTGTGCGCAAGGCCCGTCAGGACATCCGCAAACTGCGCCGCGACAACCCCGGCGCAAAACTCATCGTTACAGGCTGCGCCGCCCAGACCGAACCGGATACTTTCGCCAGAATGGCCGAGGTTGATCTGGTGATCGGCAATACCGAAAAGATGAACCCAGCAACTTGGGCAGGCATGGCCCCTGATCTGATCGGGCAAACAGAGCCGGTTCAGGTTGATGACATCATGTCGGTAACCGAAACCGCCGGACACCTGATCGACGGTTTCGGCACGCGCAGCCGCGCCTATGTGCAGGTCCAGAACGGCTGCGATCACCGCTGCACGTTTTGCATCATTCCCTTCGGGCGCGGCAACTCGCGCTCGGTGCCTGCGGGGGTCGTCGTGGACCAGATCAAGCGGCTGGTCGATACGGGCTATAACGAGGTCGTCCTGACGGGTGTCGACCTTACAAGCTGGGGTGCTGATCTGCCCGCTGCACCCAAGCTGGGCGATCTGGTCATGCGTATATTGAGGTTGGTGCCAGACCTGCCCCGCCTGCGGATAAGTTCCATCGACAGCATCGAGGTTGATGACAACCTGATGCAAGCCATCGCGACCGAACCACGCCTGATGCCGCACCTGCATCTGTCGCTGCAACATGGCGACGACATGATCCTCAAGCG
>NZ_JANQTS010000145.1 GCF_030731595.1 Yoonia sp. | reverse complement strand
TTCGACCATGACGCGCTGGACCAATGGCACGCCGCCGTTGGTGCCCGGCGTATAGCTGGCATCCATCTGGTCGATACCTGCCAGCACCGCATTGACGGCACCTTGCGTCTGAGCGGATTGCAATCCGGGGGTCATGGCTATCCTGATTTCCAGCGTGTCACCATCGGTTTCCGGAAAGCCAATGAGACGCACCTGACCAGAGGTGACCAGCCCAAGCGTCAGGATAAGGACCCCGCCGACCACGCCCAGCGTCGCATATCGCCAGCGGGTCAGGACGGTGACCAGCGGAACGACGCCGCGATCGCAAAAGGCGCCAAGCATGCGCGGTAGCAGCCGTTCCTGCCCAGGTCCGTTGCGTGCGGGGGCGTGCGACAGATGGTTTGGCAGGATCAGGAAAGCCTCGACCAGTGATGCCGCAAGGGTAATCAGCAGAACGACAGGGATCACCTGCAGGATCGTACCAATTTCGCCCGACAGGAACATCAATGGCCCAAAGACGCCGGCGGTTGTCAAAAAGGACGACACGACGCCGGCCATCACCTCTTGTGTCCCTTTCACGGCGGCCTCTCTCGGAGAAAATTTTTCGCGCCATTTGTCGATGTTTTCCGCGATGACGATGCTGTCGTCCATGATGATCCCGATCGACATCAGCAACGCCAGAACCGAGATCACGTTGATCGTCACGCCAAAGAGGTTCATCACGAAGAGCCCCAAGAGGAACGAGAATGGCAATGCCATCGAGATCCACAACGCGTCGCGCAACGAAAAGAACAGGCACATGATGACGAACACCAGCACCAGCGACTGCACCGCGTTCAGCAGCACCAGCGAGATCCGGTCAGAGATCACCTTTGTCCCGTCGTTGATGATCGAAAGCTCCAGCGCGCCACCGAACTGGGCCCGCAGGTCTGCCAGATAGGCATCGACAACTGCGAAGGCCTCGATCGCGTCATCCTCGGCGGATTTGGTCAGCACGATGATGGCAGCCTGTTTCCCGTCAATTTCAGACCGCAGCGCCGCGTCTGCCAAAACAAGAGAGACATCGGCGACATCTGACAGGCGAACAACGCCGCCTGTGCTGCCTTCGACAATGGTCAGATCATTCAGGTCCGCCACACTGCGCCGCGTGCCATCAATGCGCAGGCTGTAGTTTTCGACCTCGGTCTCGACCGTTCCCAGGGGCGAAGAGGACGCGCGCACCGCGATGGCATCCGCCACCTCGCGCGGGGACAGACCATAGCGCTGCAAGGCCATATCATCCAGATCGACCCTGTATTCCAGTGTCGAGATGCCCCGCACGGTCGCCGTTGCGACCCCGGGCAAGGCCGCCAGTTCGGTGGCCAGTTCGTCGGCATAGCCCACAAGGGCGGCATCCGATGCCAGACCCGAAACCGCCACAACCGCTATCTGTTCGGTCAGGCCCTGAACCGCGACGCTGGGGTCTTCTGCCTCTTCCGGCAGGTCCTTGATCGCCGAGACCTGCGAGAAGACATCGTTGAAGAACTGTGTGATGTCGCCATCTTCGACCATCGTCAGCGTTGCGGTGGCCTTGCCCGACACCGACTGGCACGTCATCTCTTCCAGACCCGTGATTGCCTGCAAACTATCGCCAAGCACAAGACAGATGTCCTGATCCACATCTTCGGCCGTGGCACCGGGGTAGGCGACGGTGACAGCCACGCGCGAGGACGCAAAGTCCGGGAATGTCTCTCGCTCCATCCCGCCAATCGCGTTCAGCCCCAGAAACAGGCCCGCGATCAGAAACA
>NZ_JANQTS010000144.1 GCF_030731595.1 Yoonia sp. | reverse complement strand
AGGACGCTCATATTTACGTCGAAGGTGAACCAGTCTATACCCTCGCTGTCCAGCAGGGCAGTTGCAAAGGCGATGACAGTCGGGTCGTTGGTGCGCAAAAGCTCTTTCATATCACAGACCTAAGATGACACGGGCGTGTTGTCTATTCACATGACGGAAACTTCAATGAGCCTTGATGCTGCTGCCACCAAACCGCATGAACAATTGGCCGCGGCTTTGGCCGATGATCTGACAGCCGTTAATGCGCTGATCCGTGAACGGATGGCCTCGAAACACGCCCCGCGTATCCCCGAAGTGACAGCCCATTTGGTCGAAGCCGGTGGGAAGCGCCTGCGCCCGATGCTGACCTTGGCGGCCGCACGGATGTGTGGCTATGAGGGGCCGTACCATATTCACTTGGCAGCAACGGTCGAGTTTATCCACACCGCGACCTTGCTGCATGACGATGTCGTTGACGAAAGCAGCCAGCGCCGTGGCCGTCCGACCGCAAACCTGCTGTGGGACAATACCTCCAGCGTGTTGGTCGGGGATTACCTTTTTGCGCGGTCCTTCCAGTTGATGGTGGAAACCGGATCGCTGCGGGTTCTTGATATTCTGGCGAATGCGGCGGCCACCATCGCCGAAGGCGAAGTGCTTCAGCTGACAGCCGCCAGTGACCTTTCCACGACCGAAGACATCTATCTGCAAGTTGTCCGCGGCAAGACCGCCGCTCTTTTCTCCGCCGCGATGGAAGTTGGCGGCGAGATTGCAGGCCAAGACGCCGCGACCAAGCAGGCGCTGTTCGACTATGGTGATGCGCTGGGGATTTCCTTCCAGATTGTAGATGACCTGCTGGATTATGGCGGCACCAAGGCCACCGGCAAGAATGTAGGCGACGATTTCCGCGAGCGGAAGCTGACCTTGCCTGTGATCCGCGCCGTGGCCAAGGCCGATGCCACAGAACGGGCCTTTTGGGAGCGGACGATCCAGAAAGGCAAACAAGAAGACGGTGACCTTGATCACGCCATCGGCCTTCTGGCGAAGCACCAGACGATGGAAAGCACCCGTCAGGATGCGCTGGCATGGGCTGAAAAGGCAAAGTCCGCTTTGGATCTAGTGCCGGATCATGCGCTGAAGCAGATGTTGGTGGATCTTGCCGATTACGTTGTTGCCCGGATCACCTGACCCAGCAAGATAGACGCTAAAGAGCCGCTGCGACGGGGGCGTCGCAGCGGCTCTGTCGTGTTCACTCTTGGGCCGGGGTGCGGTTTGCAGCGACCGCTGCCGCCGCTGCCGCATGAAGTGCCGCGCCATCATAACCCTTGGCATTCATGTCATTGATCCATTGCGCAGTCACAACTTGCCCCGCGGCGGCAATCCTTGCTGTCTCTTCCGCAGAAAGCTCGGCAATCTGATTGCCGCTTGCAGCCATCACATCACGCCCGACGATATCGCCAGTGTCATGTGCACGCCCGGCCCATTTGCTTGCCATCATGCCAGAGTTGGCGTCAATGACGGCGCGCAAATCATCGGGCAGGTCTTCGTAGACATTCTTGTTCATCGCCCAGATGAAATAGAGGTTATAGAGCGCCTGATCGCCGGCCACATCAGTATGGCTGTCGGTCAGTTCGTCTAGCTTGAGAGAGGGCGACATTTCCCATGTAATCACGCCGCCATCCACAACGCCTCTGGAAAGGGCCTCGGGGAATTGCGGCACGGGCATGCCAATCGGTGTGGCACCCAGTTCTTCGAGCAAAAGCGTGGCGGCACGCGACGGGCCGCGCAGCTTCAGACCGTCAAAATCGGCGATGCTTGCGATAGGGGCTCCGCGCTTATGCACGATCCCCGGCCCATGCATATGGGCGGCAATGACATGCACATCGGCAAAGTCATCCATCAGATACGCTTGTGTAAAGTCCCACGCCGCGGCACTGGCTTCTTCCCCAGACTTCGAAGTCATGAAGGGCAATTCCAGCGCTTCTGCTTCGGGAAAGCGGTTGGGCTGGTAGCCTGGAATGACCCAGCCACCATCAATCGCGCCGTCGCGGATCAGGTCGAACTGATTGGCCGCAGAGCCGCCCAATTGCATAAAGGGATAAAGCTCGACTTTGATACGACCGTTCGATTGCGCCTCGATCGCGTCAGCCCAAGGCTGCATGAAATATGTCGGGTTTGCACTCGCAGGCGAGACAAAGTGCTGAAAGCGCAGTGTGACCTCTTGGGCAAGCAGTGGTGAGGCGCACAGGCCTATGGCTGCCGCAATAGCGGCAGATTTCAAGATATGCATGTGATGCATCCTTTTCGTCAAATTATGGGGGAGGGGCGTCACCGCTAGCGACAGACTGTATATGGGGATGCAGAATGTCAGTTGCAAGTCATTCGCAAAAAAAGCTGCGGAAAAATCCGGTAAGCCCGGATTTTTGGGCGCAATTTTCGCGCGCAGTGCCGCAGGTTGGCTGCTGCGGTGGCGCTTAACTGCTTGAATATGTCGGGTGGAATATGCCGCCGGGTGAGAGCGTAAAGATCTCGCAACCTTTTGCGGTGATCCCGATCGAATGCTCGAACTGGGCCGATAGTGATTTGTCACGGGTGACTGCGGTCCAATCATCGGCCAGTACCTTGGTCTCTGGACGGCCAAGATTGATCATCGGCTCGATGGTAAAGAACATGCCCTCCTCAAGGCGGGCGCCTGTGCCGGGCCGACCGTAGTGCAAGACATTCGGCGGCGCATGGAATACCCGCCCCAAGCCATGCCCGCAGAAATCACGCACAACAGACATCCTGTGGCTTTCGGCATAAAGCTGGATCGCATAGCCGATATCACCAAAGGTATTGCCGGGTTTTGCGGCCTCGATCCCCTTCATCAAGGCATCATGAGTCACCTGGATCAACCGCTCTGCCTTGCGGGACAGAGTGCCAGCCACATACATCCGGCTGGTGTCGCCAAACCATCCGTCAACAATCACGGTGACGTCGATATTCAGGATATCGCCATCCTTTAGCATCTTGTCGCCCGGAATGCCGTGACAGACCACATGGTTGACCGAGATGCAGCTCGCGTGCTCGTAACCCTTGTACCCGATTGTCGCAGAGACAGCGCCCGCATCATCCACCATCTGCGTGATCAGCCGATCAATCTCGGCGGTGGTCTGACCGGGGAAAACATGCGCTGCGATATCATCAAGGATCTTCGCGGCCAAAGCCCCCGCCTTTGCCATGCCGGCAAAGTCGTCAGCCTGATAAATGCGAATGCCTTCTTTGGTCAGGCGGGACTTGTTCGTTTCCAACGCAATCGATCCTTTTTTCTACGAAAGCCACATAGGCGAAAAGCGCGCGGAGTTCTAGAGCCGGAAAGGCAGAGGCGGGCCAAGCGATACCCCAAGCGGTGTGATGTCGCAGCGATAGGCCAAAACGGTCACGCCCGCTTGCATCGCGTGATCAAATGCAGCGCGATAGGCGGGGTCAATGTCAGAGGCGAGTGTGACAGCGCTGCAATCGGTGCGCTGGACCAGATAAAACATGACCGCTCTGTGCCCTTGGGCGACCATTGCGGCCAATTCCACAAGGTGTTTTGCGCCACGGGCGGTCACACTGTCGGGAAATGCAGCCAACCCCGGCTCGCGCGAGAGAGTGACGCTTTTGACCTCGACATAGGTATCGGGGCCTGCGCCACTGAGCAGAAAATCAATCCGGCTGTTGGTGCCGTATTTGACCTCTGCGCGCACCAGATCATAGGCTGGCAATTCTAGCACCTGATGCGTTAGCAAAGCCGCCTTGAGCGCGCGATTTGGCACTGATGTATCGACACCCGTGAAATGCCCGTTCTCGTGATCAACCAGACGCCAGCCAAATTTGAGCTTCTTTTTGGGGTCATCATTGGGTTCCAGCCAGATCTTCGTGCCGGGCGTGGCCAGCCCCATCATCGAGCCGGGGTTGGCGCAATGCACAGTGACCTCTTGGCCATCATCAAGGGTAACATCTGCCAGAAAACGCTTGTAGCGCCGGATCAGACGGGCAGGGATAAGGGGCGTGGTAAATTCCATGCGCGTCCCTATAACCTGTCCAAGACCTCAGGAGAACCACCCATGCCAAACCCAACCGCCGCCATGCTTGTGATTGGAGATGAAATTCTGTCAGGCCGCACGCGGGATGCGAATATGCACTATCTGGCCGGACAGTTGACCGAAATGGGGATCGACCTGAAAGAAGTGCGCGTTGTCAGCGACGACAGGGAAGCCATCATCACCAGCGTGCAAGCACTGTCCGCCAACTATGCCCATGTCTTTACCAGCGGAGGGATCGGGCCGACCCACGACGATATCACAGCCGATTGCATCGCGGCGGCCTTTGGCGTGCATATCGACGTGCGCGCCGATGCGCGCGCGCTTTTGCAGGCACACTACGACCGGTCAGGGCTGGAACTGAATGCGGCTCGCTTGCGGATGGCGCGCATTCCTGATGGTGCGGAACTGATCGACAATCCTGTCAGCACCGCACCGGGGTTCAGCCTTGGCAATGTGCATGTGATGGCCGGGGTGCCATCGGTGTTCACGGCGATGGTGGCCTCTGTGCTGCCCAAGCTTACGGGCGGCGCTCCGCTGCTGTCGCGCACCCTGCGCCTTTTCAAGGCAGAGGGGGACATTGCGGGTCCTTTGGGCGCGTTTGCGGATGCTTATCCTGATCTTTCGGTAGGGTCGTATCCTTTCCAGAAAGACGGTATCTACGGCTCAAACATCGTCGTGCGCGGCAGTGATCCAGAAAGGCTTGATATGGCAATGGCGAACCTGGAGGCCCAGTTTCCAGCATGACTTTTCCAACCATCAACAAACTTTATGCCGTGATCGAAGAGACATGGTCCGCGCGCGCGAAACAGGCGCTGGGCCCTTGGACGATCCGGATTGATGACAGCGGAAGCAGCAGGGTCAGTGCGGCAACGGCAGAAATGCCCTTTTCAGACGATGACATTGCGCAGGCAGAACAGGCCATGCGCGACGCGGGGCAAAAGCCGCTTTTCATGATCCGCGAAGGTGACCAAGAGCTGGATAGTGCACTTGCCGCGCGAGGCTATGTGATCAAGGATCCCGTCAATCTCTATGTGGCACCGGTTGAAGACATCGCCAAAGAACGCCCGCCTGCTATCACCTGTTTTGAAGTCTGGCCGCCGCTTGCGACCCAAGTCGAGATTTGGGCGGCCGGAGGAATCGGCGCGGGGCGGCTTGATGTGATGGATCGGGCGCGGCAACCCAAGACCACCTTGCTGGGCAGGTTGAATGACAAACCTGCGGGCACCGTCTTTGTCGGTATCGCTGCCGATTGCGCCATGATCCATGCGCTCGAAATTGGAGCAGACCACCGCAGGCAGGGTTTGGCGCGGCACCTGACAACGGCTGCTGCATTCTGGGCGCGCGATCACGGGGCGACCTATCTGGCGCTTGTGACCACACAGGCGAATGTCAGCGCAAATGCCCTCTACTCTTCCCTCGGCATGACGGTTGTGGGACAATACCACTATCGGACCTTGCCGGAGTGATCTCTTGACCGACCAACCCACAGCGCTTGATTTGCCGATGGTTGATCCATTGCCAGAAAACACACAGAAGTATTTCGACGTTTGTCAGGAAAAGCTGGGCATGGTGCCCAATGTTCTGCAAGCCTATGCCTTTGACATTGATAAACTGAATGCGTTCACGGCCCTTTATAACGATGTCATGCTGGCCGCCTCTGGTCTGTCCAAGCTCGAGCGCGAAATGATCGCGGTCACGGTTTCTTCGATCAACAAATGCTATTACTGTCTGACAGCCCATGGTGCAGCCGTCCGGCAGCTTTCGGCTGATCCGAAACTGGGTGAAATGCTTGTTATGAACTGGCGTGTCGCCCCGCTCGATGCGCGCCAGAAAGCGATGCTGGAATTTGCGGAGCTGATGACAGTGGCCAGCGCCAAGATCGAGGAAAAAGACCGCGATGCGCTGCGTCAGGTTGGTTTTTCCGACCGTGACATTTGGGATATTGCTGCAGTTGCCGGTTTCTACAACATGAGCAACCGGATCGCCTCTGCCACCGATATGCGGCCCAATGACGACTATCACGCGCAAGCGCGATGATCCGCTTCTGGGCGTCTCTTCTGGTTTTGGCCGCTGGCGGGGTACAGGCCCAAACGCTGGACTTTCCAAGTAATGCGTCGCTGCAAGTCGAGGTGGTCAGCCCCGCTGACAGTTACGACATGCCGTTGAATATCTGGGATCGGGGCGAAATGCCGGTCAAGACGGTCGAGGGGCGTGTGACGCAGCAGGCATGGCGCATTGACGCGGCCTCCTTGACCACGCTGCAACTGGTGCGTCCTCTGCGAGAGCAGCTGCGCAATGATCGCTACCGGATCATCTTCGAATGTCAGACCGAGGCCTGCGGTGGTTTTGATTTCCGGTTTGGCGTCGCGACCCTGCCACCGCCGGAAATGCGGATCAACATCGGGGACTTTCGGTTCCTGGCGGCTGAAAAGACTGGCAGTGACGGGCCGGAGTACCTGACGCTGTTTATCAGCCGCACCGCGCAGGCTGGCTTTATCCAAGTCACCCATGTCGGCCCGCTGGCACAGGAGGCCGCACCGCTTGCAAGTGCCGCAGCAGAACCGGCGCGGGCTTTCGGGGATTTGGCGGATATAGCCTTGGCTGACCAGCTCGAGCAGACGGGCCGAGCTATCTTGCGTGATTTGGACTTTGAAACGGGTTCGGCGCAACTGTCTGATGCTGACTATGGATCACTCAAGGATTTGGCTGACTATCTGCTCCTGCATCCAGACAGAACGGTCGCGCTTGTGGGCCATACTGATTCTGCGGGTAGCCTTGCGACAAATATCGCATTGTCGAAACGGCGTGCGGGCTCGGTTCTGGAGCGGCTTGTGACGGTTTACGGCGTTGCCCGGCGCCAGCTTGAAGCAGAGGGTATGGGATACCTTGCACCGGTGTCGAGCAATCTGACTGAAGCGGGACGCGAAGCCAATCGGCGGGTTGAGGTCATTATCACATCCACTCAAGAGTAATGGGATCAGGCGCTCACACTCATCCGGCCCATTTGCAGCGCCTCATCCCAAAAAATGAACCTTGCGCGGCCTTCCAGTTTGGCGCGGTAGAGGGCGCTGTCGGCCTTTGCAAACATCTCGTCTAGGGATACTTTGTCACCTGAAACTGCAGCGCCGATAGAGAGCGTGACCGTCAGGTGCTCATACTGATCTGACCTGAAAGGTATCGGCTTGGTCAGGCGTTCACTTATGACACGTGCCTGTTCAGGTGTGGTATTCCTGAGGTAAATGGCAAATTCCTCTCCGCCAATGCGCCCAAGAACATCCTCTTCGCGCACGTTGCGGCGCAGCGTATAGGCGATTGATTTCAGGCAGATATCACCGGCCCGATGACCATAGGTGTCATTGATCATTTTGAACCAATCGGCATCAAGCAGCAGCAGAACACCAAGGTTCTTGTCGGCCGCCAACTTGGCTGCCAAATCCAGAAAAGTCCGTCTGTTGTTCAACCCCGTCAGGCTGTCCTTCCGCGAAAGACGCCATAGCTGGCGTTGCAGGCGAACCTGAAAAACGGTGACTGCAAGAAAGAAGGCGATCAAAGGACCACCAACAAAAAATGCATGGGCCAGAGAGTACCCTAGACGATCTAGTCCGCGATCATTCAGGATCATTGCAAAAGTGATATTCGCGGCAGCCACGAGCGCGATCAGAAACAGCAGCCGCACGACAAAACCAATGGCGCTTCGCGGAGCAAGCCAGCGCATTAGTTTTTCCATTCACGTTACCTCGTCTACATCACGAGGGAACCTTAGGAAAAAGAAATTGCGATAGGATTAATGCATACAAGAAAAAAGGCGCGGCTCCATCGGAACCGCGCCAGTCAGGCCGATAAACGCCTTGGGAAAATTACCAGATGTCAGGACCTTTGTCCGCAAAGGAGTGAACCAGAAAGTCGATGAACGCGCGGACTTTGGGCTGTGTAAAGCGACCCGGTGGATAGACCGCATAGATACCTTGCGTTTCTACAGGCAGATCAGGAATGGCTTCTTCTACCAGACCGTCGCGCATTGCGTCGGCATAAAGGAAGCTTGGCAAGTAGGCGATGCCAAGTCCGCCAACGCAGGCATTCAGCAAAGACTGGCCATCATTCACGGTCAGCCAGCCTGCTGTGCGAACCTGACGTTTCTCGCCGGAAGGTGCGGTCAGTTTCCAGACCGCGGAATTGGCCTGATTGGAATAATGCAGTAGCTTGTGGTCATTGAGATCGTCGATCTTTTCGGGGCGACCGTATTGCGCGAAGTATGCGGGGCTTGCGATCATGCGTTTCGTTGTCTCGGTCAGCTTGCGGGCGCGCAGAGTGCTGTCTTCCAGCTCGCCGATCCGTACAGCCATATCAAAGCCTTCGGAGATCAGTTCAACATAGCGGTTATTCAAAACCATATTCACGGTGATGTCGGGAAACTCGCTCAGGAAATCGCCCAGCACGGGAGACAGATGGTTCACGCCAAAATCTGTGGCGACACTGATACGGAGCAAACCGGAAGGTGCCGATTGCATGGAAGTGACCAGCGCATCAGCTTCTCCGGCGTCATTGAGAACACGGCGGGCACGGTCGTAGTAGGCCAGACCGATTTCGGTCGGGCTCACGCGGCGTGTTGTACGGTTCAGCAATCGCGCACCAAGCCGCGCTTCAAGTGAAGAAACATGTTTGGAAACAGCAGATTTGGAGATACCCATCTTCTTGGCTGCGTCTGTAAAGCCCCCTTGATCCACGACTGTGGCAAAAGCTTCCATTTCGGTCAGACGATCCATCGGGAATTCCTACTTGTTATTGATACCGTTGTTTCCTGTCTGATCATGAAATCAGGCAGGATTAGGACGAATGCCTGACAATAAGGGGGTATGAATCAGTTTTGGTGCCTCAGCGGAAACAGCCGATTGTGCGGAATCTCCATATAGACAAGGGTAATGCGTGTCTTTTGCCCGTTAACGACTGTGGCAGACTACCTAATCTTAAAGAATCGCTGCAAGCCGCGTGCCTTGATCTATCGCGCGCTTCGCATCGAGCTCTGCTGCGACATCTGCCCCGCCAATGACATGGACAGACCGCCCCTGCACGATCAAGGCCTCGGCAAGGCGACGTTCCGGCACTTGCCCTGAACAAAGAACAATCGTGTCTGCGGCAATCAACTTGGGATTCTCGCGGGCTTCGCCAAAGCTGATGTGCAGTCCATCCGCATCGATCTTTTCGTAGTTCACACCACCGATCATGGCGACGTTCTTCATCTGCAAACCAGCACGGTGAATCCAGCCGGTGGTTTTGCCCAAATGCTTGCCAAGCTTCTCATTTTTGCGCTGCAAAAGCGTGACTTGCCGGACCGCTGCGTCGGGTTTAGGGCCTTCGGGCCGCAAGCCACCACGTGTCTGCGCTGGATCGCCGACGCCCCATTCTTCAAGCCATACTTCCAGGTTTTCGGTGGGGCTGTCTTCGGTCACGAGAAATTCGGCAACGTCAAACCCGA
This sequence comes from Yoonia sp., assembly GCF_030731595.1. Taxonomy (GTDB): domain Bacteria; phylum Pseudomonadota; class Alphaproteobacteria; order Rhodobacterales; family Rhodobacteraceae; genus Yoonia. The sequence goes on along the minus strand of NZ_JANQTS010000144.1, from coordinate 19,456 downwards.
TCCCGCCAGCGCCAATAATCGCGACCGTCTTGCCGACGGGTGCCTTCCCGCGCAGGACGTCGATGTAGGACAAGACGTTTGGCCCGTCCTGCCCCGGAATACCGGGGTCGCGCGGGGCGACGCCAGTCGCGATGATGATGTCGTCAAAGTCGCTTAGCATGGCAGGTGTGGCAGCGATCCCAAGCCGCAGGGCAATTTGGGATTTGGCGACAGCGGTCTTGTAGTATTCAACCAAGCCCCAGAATTCTTCCTTGCCGGGGACTTGTTTCGCCATGTTCAACTGGCCACCAAGTTCGGTGGATTTATCAATGAGCGTGACAGAATGCCCGCGCTGCGCGGCGGTAAGTGCGGCAGACAGGCCAGCAGGGCCAGCGCCAATGACAGCGATCCGCTTTGGATGATCGGTCGGGGTTATCGTCAACTCTGTCTCATGACAGGCGCGCGGGTTCACCAGACAGGACGACAGTTTGCCACTAAAGGTATGATCCAGACAGGCTTGGTTGCAGGCAATACAAGGCGCGATTTCGGCGGCCTTTCCAGCAGCAGCCTTGGACACGAAATCAGGATCGGCCAGAAACGGGCGGGCCATGCTGACCATATCGGCGCAGCCGTCAGCCAGCACGCTTTCGGCCACATCGGGCATGTTGATCCGGTTGGAGGTGATGATCGGGATCTGGACCTCGCCCATCAGCTTTTTTGTCACCCAAGCGAAGGCACGACGCGGCACCGATGTGGCGATGGTTGGAATACGCGCCTCGTGCCAGCCGATACCGGTATTCAGGATCGTTGCCCCTGCCGCTTCGATAGCCTTAGCCAATTGGACGACCTCGGCCCAAGTGGAGCCATTGGGCACAAGATCAATCATGCTCAACCGGTAAATCAGGATGAAATCAGGGCCGACAGCGTCGCGGACGCGGGTGACGACCTCGACCGGCAGGCGCATCCGGTTTTCATAGGACCCGCCCCAGTCATCGGTGCGCTTGTTGGTATGGGTGACAAGGAACTGGTTGAGGAAATAACCCTCGGACCCCATGACCTCGACCCCGTCATAGCCCGCTTCGCGCGCGCGGGTTGCGGCGATGACGATATCGCTGATCTGTTTTTCAATACCTGCGGCGTCCAATTCGGCAGGAGGGAAAGGCGAAATCGGCGATTTTATCGGCGAAGGCCCCACACATTTAGGCGAATAGGCATAGCGACCCGCGTGCAGAATCTGCATGGCGATCTTGCCGCCTGCGTCATGAACACGGTCTGTGACGATGCGATGATTTGCGATATCCTCCGGTGTATAAAGCCCCGCCGCACCTGGGAAAACACCGCCCTCCGGGTTCGGGGCCATGCCTCCGGTGACCATGAGTGCCACACCGCCGCGTGCGCGGGCGGCGTAGAATTCCGCGACGCGGTTCCAGTCCTTGGTTTCCTCAAGCCCCGTATGCATCGACCCCATCAGCACGCGGTTCTTCAATGTGGTAAAGCCCAGATCGAGAGGGGCCAGAAGATGAGGATAGGGGTTCATTGGATGCCTCCGCTTTGGGCAATCATGGCGAAAGTTGACGCGTCCGTCACCCTCAACGTGACGTCATGTGACACGGGCGTGCAACCAGAGCATCAGACAGCCGGACATACGAGAAAACACACCGTTAACATTTGCGTTGCACGACAGACCCGTTAGGATTTGCGCAGAGGAATGGAGAAAACAATGGAAGCCAGCTTTTCCCGCCGCCAATTGCTGACACCGACAGAGTTGCGGACCCTGTCCGAACGGTCCGACCTGCGTGGCGGGCTGCAAATGGCCAGCCACATGGGGGCAATCTTTGGTGTTGGGGTCCTGCATGCGCAGGCGATGGGCACTGGGTGGGTCTGGGTGACAGGCTTTGCCTTGGGCGTCTTGCTGAACTTCCTTTACGCCGCTCAACACGAACTGAGCCACGCGACCGTGTTCAAGACCCGTAAACTGAACGAAATCTTCGGCCGGATCATCGGGTTCATCCAGATTTTCCCGCGCGACTTCGATCAGGTCATGCATTTCGCGCATCACCAGTACACCCAAGACTGGGACCGCGATGGCGAACTGGTGCGCGAACCTTATACGCTGACCACTTACCTCTTGTGGCTCAGTGGGATCACCTATTGGCGCAACCGCGTTTTCGGCACTGTACGGCGCGCGCGCGGGATCATTATCGAGCCGTTTATCCGGGCCGAGGAAGAAGCCAAGATCATCCGCGAAAGCCGGTACCATGTCATGGGCTACGGCCTGATCGCCCTGATCTCGCTGGCGGCGGGGTCGTGGGCCGCGCTGACCTTCTGGATCATCCCGATGATCCTGACCAAGCCTGTGCATCAGCTCCAGAACACCATCGAACATCTGGGACTGTCCCATGAAAACGATATCCTCGAAAATACACGCTCGACCCGCGCCAATGCGGTGCAGCGCTGGCTGTGCTGGCAGATGCCTTATCACACCGCGCATCACACCTTTCCGGCGGTCCCCTTCTGGAAGCTGCGCGATCTGAACGACCGGATCGAGGAGAAAGCGGGCGAAGTCCATCGCATGGGCTGGATCGAATTCCAGATCGAAGTGATCGGCAAACTGATGGCCAAGGACGAGAGCCAATACCCGATGGACGAGGTCTGGGTCATCCCCCGCGCCGGTGGCCGCGTCACGCGGATGCCTGCAGAGTGAGGCGGCTACAGGTCTATACCTCGCTTTGGGCGATGCAGCCCCATGACCAGACGGGGGTTAAACTGCCCTATAATCAGGTCTGCGAGATGGTTGCAGGTGCTGGCTTTGACGGAATGGCGATTGATCTGGGCGCCTCTGACGTGGCGGTCGCCCATGCCGTGCGGCCCTATATGCAGGCGAATAATCTGACGCCGCTGATCGTGGCCTTTCCCAAGACGATCGAAAGCCTAGAAGACACGCTGCATATGGCCGCTGATTTTGGCGCGCCTTTTGTCGATGTGATCGGGCAGGTCATGCCCATAGCGCTGGACGACATGGTGCCGGTGATCGAGACATGGATGGGCATGGCTGACCGGGTCGGCGTGCCGGTTCAGTTCGAGACACATCGTAATTGCATCACCAACGACCTTTATACGACGCTGCAACTGCTTGACCGCATCCCCGACATGCGGATTTGCGCGGACCTGTCGCATTACGTCGTGGACCGTGAATTCTGGTTTCCGCTGTCAGAGCATGACTTGGGACTGATGAGCCGGATTTTGCAGCGCTCGGACAGCTTTCAAGGGCGCGTGGCGTCACGCCAGCAGATCCAGTTGCAACTGGATTTTCCGCAGCATCAGAAATGGGTGAACCTGTTCAAAGGCTGGTGGCGCGAAGGGATCGCGGACTGGCGGGCGCGGAATGCGTCGGGCGATTGCATCTTTGTCTGTGAACTCGGTCCGCCCGAATACGCAATGACCGGACCGGACGGGCGCGAGATGTCGAACCGCTGGGAAGAGGCGCAGGTGATCATGGCGTGGGTGCGCGAGATTTGGGAGGAACTGGGCGGGGACGGGTGAGCTGTCTGTTATGCGGGACAAACCGGGATGGATATTGGCATGGTTGACGCTGACACAGAATTTGAGCCATGCATTTCGAGCTTCTACAATTTCCATAAATCAATAGATGACTGAGTTGACAGGTGTAGCTAAGGACTAACTTTCGCCGATCTTGTTCAACTCAAGGCTCTTTCTCAACGAGCGGCTGAGTATGCTAGAAAAAGATGATTTCTGACGCCGCGACACTGCTTATCAATCCGCCAGTGTTCACTGCACAATAGATGGATCTGGGCGGGCGCGCTGCCTCGTCAACGTTGCGCTGCACCCAGCTTCTCGTTTCCATGGCTTTCAACGATTGCGACAAGGCGCGATCCGAAATCGTCCGCAGGTTTCGTTTGATATCATTGAAGTGGCTTGGCCTGTGGATTGCCGCCAGCACCGGCAACGTCCATGAGCGGCGAAGCAAATCCTGATCTTCTTCAGCAGTGATGCTTTGAATTCTGTGGGCGATGGCCGCGGCGGAAACGCCAAGCTTTGTAAGACGAAACTCCGGACGCAACGGATGGCCATAACCGGGGTTTCGTTCCAACAATCTTATAGAGATCAAGTGTTCCATGCTTTGCGCAAAAGCAGTCCTGCTCGCGCCGGTTGCTGCCAACAGCGGCGCCTGTCGCGCGGCGATGCCTGCGTGCAGGTTCGCCAATATGGGTATGGCCCAAGCTCTTGAGGTGGTGTTGACAAAGGTCTCAATGTCCATAAAGTATAGTTAGTATACATTTAAGAAAAGGGGAAGGCCGTGTCTCTTATTTCGTTGGAAAAGACTATCACTATCGCGCTTTCGGTCAAAGATCGCCATGCAAGCGCCGAGTGGTATGGCAAGATGCTTGGATTTGACACTATCTACCATGCAGATGAGGCGGGATGGTCAGAGCTTCAAACAAATGTCACTGGAGTGACGATTGGATTGGGTGAGCATACCAAGCCGGCGCCGGGAAACTGCGTTCCCGTTTTCGGCATCGCTGATCTAGATACGGCGAGGCAAAAACTGGAACAGGCCAAGGTGAAATTTGACGGCGAAACTGATGTCGTCGAGGGCATGGTAAAGACAGCAACTTTCTATGACCCGGATGGTAACGCGATGATGCTAGCCGAAGATTTGACCGGCGGGGCGGCATAGTGCGTGGACTTGATTTTCCTTCAGCGGTCGTTTGAATTCTTCGCCGCATTTGAAAAAGGCTCGATCCTGCCGCTTGTTGCGATACGATCCAGAGTCAGCCAATTCATCCAAGCGCCAAGGGAGCTATCCCTAGGCAATCCGTGTGCCTTTCAAACCCAACTATGCTTTTGCCCGTTCTCCGGTCGGATCATAGAACGGCTTCAACTGCGCCGCGGCCTTGACCCGTGTTCCCATCACATCAATCTCGAAGGTGCTGGCCAGCAGGTCGGCCACGCTTTCGCCCTTGCAGGGCACATAGCCCATGCCAAGCGCGCCGCCAACATGATGCCCGTAGCCGCCTGACGTCAGATGCCCGACCACCTTGCCATCCCGCAACACCGGTTCATTATGGTAGAGCAACGGTTCGGGGTCAGTCAGCTTGAACTGCATCAGACGGCGCTCCAGCCCAGCATCGCGCTTGCGCAGAACGGCATCACGGCCGATAAAGGCGGGCTTGTCGGTTTTCACGGCAAAGCCCAGTCCGGCCTCCAGCACATGATCCTCTGATGTGATGTCATGCCCGAAATGGCGGAAGCCTTTTTCCATCCGTGCGGCATCCATCATGTGCATGCCGCAGAGCTTCAGCCCCATGTCCTGCCCTGCCGCATGCAGCACTTCGAACACATGGCCCGCCATGTCGGCAGAGGTATAAACCTCCCAGCCCAGCTCGCCCACGTAAGTGACGCGGTGCACCCGGGCGAGCCCCATCCCGATCTCGATCTCTTGCGCGGTCCCGAAAGGGTTATGCGCGTTCGAGAAATCGGCGGGCGATACTTTTTCCAAGAGCTTGCGACTGTTCGGCCCCATCACCGCCAGAACGCCTTCGCCGGCTGTCACATCGGTGATGACGACGTTGAAATCGCCCTGATTGCGCTGCATCCAGACTTGATCGGCCAGACGTGTCGCGGCTGGCGTAACGACCAGATAGGCGGTTTCAGACAAGCGGGTGACGGTCACATCCGCTTCGATCCCGGCGTGATTGTTGAGGAATTGGGTATAGACGATCTTGCCGACGGGAACGTCATAATCGCCACCCCCGATGTGGTTGAGAAAGGCCATCGCATCCCGCCCCTCGACGCGGACTTTCCCGAAAGAGGACATGTCATACATGCCCACATTCGTCCGGATCGCATTCAGTTCGGCTGCGACATTGCCAAAGAAATTCTGCCGCTTCCAAGAGTATGCGTATTCCGGGGTCTGCCCCTCATTGGCGTACCAATTCGCCCGCTCCCAGCCTGCCAGTTCGCCCATCACAGCCCCATTATTCAGCAAATGCTGATGGAATGGCGTGCGCCTGATCCCGCGTGCGGTAGCCTTTTGGCGGTAAGGGAAGTGGTCGGCATAAAGCAGGCCAAGCGTTTCCTTTGACCGCTCGAACAGGTAGGTTTTATTCCCCTGAAACGGCTGCATCCGGCTGATATCCACATCGCCCAGATCAAAGGGTTTTTCGCCCGCATCCATCCATTGCGACAAGGCCATGCCAGCGCCGCCAGCGGATTGAATACCGATAGAATTGAAACCGGCGGCGACCCAGACGTTGTCCATCTCGGGCGTCAGCCCAAGGTGATAGGCATCATCGGGGGTAAAGCTTTCGGGTCCGTTGAAGAATGTATGGATTCCCGCCTCGGCCAGCATCGGCACGCGGTTGACTGCTGCTTCCAGTATCGGCTCGAAATGGTCGAAATCCTCGGGCAGTTGGTCAAATTCGAAACCCTCGGGGATGCCACCCATCCCCCACGGTTTGGCGTTGGGCTCGAACGCGCCCAAAAGGTATTTGCCCGCATCTTCCTTGTAATAGGCGCATTCATCCGGCACGCGCAAAACCGGCATCTGGGTCAGGCCGGGGATCGGCTCTGTCACAATATAGAAATGTTCGCAGGCGTGCAGGGGGACGTTCACGCCCGCCATGCGGCCAACTTCGTGGCCCCACATGCCGGCGCAATTCACGATCATATCGCAGGCGATCGTGCCGCTCTCGGTTTCGGTCTGCCAGTCAACCGATGTCACGCGGCGACCTGTGCGATTGATCGCAGTGACCTTGGTGCGTTCGGCTACAACTGCGCCGCGCTGGCGTGCGCCCTTGGCAAGGGCGAGCGCAATATTGGCAGGGTCCCCTTGCCCGTCGCGTGGCAGGTAAACGCCGCCAGTCACCCCTTCGATGTTCAGGTGTTCATAGCGGGCGTGGACCTCGGCGGGCGAGATTTCCTCGACTTCGACGCCAAAGGCGCGGGCCATGGCGGCCCCGCGATAAATCTCTTCGCGCCGGTCTTCGGTCAAGGCGACAGTGATGGACCCGACACGCTTGAACCCTGTGGCAACGCCGGTTTCTTCTTCCAGACTGCCATAGAGCTCTTGGCTGTATTTCGCGAGCTTTGTCATATTCGCCGTGGCACGCAGCTGCCCGATCAGCCCTGCCGCGTGCCATGTCGTGCCGGATGTCAGTTGTTTGCGTTCCAGCAAAACCACATCCTTCCAGCCTAATTTTGTCAGGTGATAGGCGACAGAGCAGCCGATGACTCCACCACCGATGATAACGACACGGGCCTGTGCGGGAAGTTGTGCCATGAGACGGGTCCTTTGGGTTAAACGATAGTGTGGCCAGCCGCGCGGATCGTCTCGGCCAGTTTGGCGATATGGGCAGGGCCGACTTCGCAGCAGCCGCCAACGATGGTCGCCCCTTGCCCGATCCAGCCCATGGCAAAGGTCGCATAGGCTTCCGGCCCCAGATCGCGGCGGGCGGAGAGGGCATCGACCGTGGGTTTGTCTTTGAGGAATTCATTGGTGATCTGCGTGAACCCGTTGGCATAGGCTCCGAACGGCAGGGGGCCTTTGGCAAAAGCATCCATCGCGGCGGCCATCGCCTCCGGGGCGGCGCAATTTGCCAAAAGCGCCGCGGCACCTTCCACCACTGGCAAGATATCCGCCACGGCCTCGCCCGAGCGCAGTTTGCTGCCGTCTTCATCATCAATCGTGATCGACAGCCAGATCGGTTTGCCTGTGGGCAAGGCCGCCTCCATCGCGGCGCGCGCATGGGCGACTGAGGCGACCGTTTCGAAGACAATCAGATCGACATGCGGTGCCAGAAGCCGTGCGATTTCCGCATAAAGCGGCACGGCCACGTCATGGGCAGGGTGGATATCGGGCCGGTAAGACGCAATCAGAGGCCCGATGGATCCGGCAATCCGCCCCGTGCCTTGCGCCTCTTTGATCGCGGCGTGATGCAGCGCCTCGAACTGGTCCTCCAGCCCGGTGCCCGCCAGCCTGTCGTGGTGGATCGCATAGGTGTTGGTGGTATGCACGGTTGCGCCCGCCGCGCGGTAATCCGCGTGGACCTGCGCCACCAGACCCGGATGGTCGATCATCACTTGGGTAGACCAAAGCGGGGTGGGTTTATCGCCGGCGCGATGCACCAGTTCTTGTCCCATGCCGCCATCGAGAAGGGTAATATCCGTCATGGATAAGGCTCCGAAAATATCATTGTTGCGGTGTTGGCCGCGCCGGAAGTCTCAGGCGCGGATGCGTGCATTTTCGGGGTCCCAAAGCGGTTGGTCTTCGTGGACGGTCGCGGCAAAGCGTTCGCCGTAGATATCCACCTCGACCTTTGCGCCAGCCATAGCCAGATCTGCACGCAGCATCCCCAGCGCGATGGATTTGTTCACGCGGTAGCCCCATCCCCCCGACGTGGTTTCACCCACAACCGTATCACCTGACCAGATCGTCGACATATAAGGCGCGTCAGCGTCCCCCGGTGCATCAAGGGTGAGAGTGACAAAACGCTTGGTCACGCCCGACTGCTTTTCTGAGAGAAGCGCCGCCTTGCCCGGGAAATCCTCTGCCTTGTCGAATTTCACGAAACGGTCCAGCCCGCCCTGTAGCATCGAATAATCCGTGCTGAGGTCGCCCTTCCATGCGCGATAGCCTTTTTCCAGCCGCAGTGCATTCAGCGCAAACATCCCGAAAGGCACAGCACCTGCACCCAAGACCGCATCATAAAGCGCGGGCATGTTTGCGTTGGCGGCATGGATTTCCCAGCCCAGTTCACCGGCAAAACTGACGCGGGCCAGGGCGCAATCATGGCCTGCAACCTTTGCTGGTTGGTGGCTCAGCCAGCCTGCGGATAGATCGGCCTCTGTCCCAAGTGTTTCGAACAGGTCGCGTGCTTTTGGTCCTGTGACGATCAGGGTGGAGTATTCTGTCGTGTGATCGGTCAGGGTCAGCCCTGCCGGCAGATCGTTGTTCAGGACATCAAAGTCATGCCACTGGGCCACAGCTGCGGTGATCAGTGTGAAATGATCTTCTGCATGCCGCATCACCGACATCTCGGTCAGGATGCGCCCGCGCGTATCGGCAAAATAGGCAAGGTTCATGCGGCCAATCTTGGGCAAGCCGCCGGTGATCCGCCCGCGCAAGAAGTCTGCAGCACCCGTCCCCGACAGGTTGAAGCGCGAAAACCCGGGCAGGTCCAGCACGCCCACGCCGTCGCGCACCGCCTCGCACTCGGCCTTCACACGTGGGGCCCAAGGGCCGTTGCGGTCCCATGTGGCCGACCCTTCGGGCGTTGTATCGTCGCCGTCTTTGGCGAACCAGTTGGCGCGTTCCCAACCGTTATAGGCCCCCATGACGCCGCCTTGGGCGATAACCTTGTCATGCACAGGTGACAGCTTTTTGTCGCGTCCCGCAGGCCATGCCTTGTGCGGGAAATGCATGGCGTATTCATGGCCGTAGGTTTCCATTGCCTTGGCGTAGCAATAGTCGTGATCGGTATAATCGGTATAGCGACGCGGATCGCAAGACCACATATCCCACTCGGTCTGGCCATCCACGATCCATTCGGCAGCGACCTTGCCTGCGCCACCGCCTTGGGTGATGCCAAAGGTAAAGACACAAGCCTCATAGGCGTTTTTCACACCGGGCATGGGGCCGATCAGCGGCAGCCCGTCAGGCGCATATGGGATCGGGCCGTTGATGACACGCCCCACACCTGCAGTCCCAAGGATCGGCACGCGGGCCATCGCATCTTCGATATACCATTCCAGCCGCTCCAGATCGTCAGGGTAAAGCTGGAAGCTGAAATCATCGGGCAGCGGATCATCGGGCGTGACCCAATGGGCCTTGCAGTTACGCTCGTAGGGGCCAAGGTTCAGGCCGTTCTTATCTTGGCGCAGATAATAAGAGCTATCCACATCACGCAGCAGCGGTACCTTGTGACCGTTCGCCTCTGTCCAAGCCTTCAGTTCGGGGATTTCCTCGGTCAGGAAATACTGGTGCGACATCGTCACCATCGGCACGGTGCGCCCGCCATAAGGCTTGAACCATTCGCCAACGCGCTGGGCGTAGTATCCGGCAGAGTTGACCACTTTCTCGCAAGCGATATCGCCCTTTTCGGTATGAACGATCCATGTGCCGTTGGGTTGTTGGGTGACACCCGTGGCCCCGCAGAACCGCTCGATCCGCGCGCCCATCTGACGGGCGCCCTTGGCAAGCGCTTGGGTCAGCTGCGCAGGGTCAATGTCACCGTCATCGGGATCATAAAGCGCGCCTTGCAGATCATGCGTTTCGAGGAAGGGATATTTTTCCTGCGCCTCATCCGGTGTCATCAGCGCCAGCGACAGCCCCTGATAATTGCCCATGCCCATCGCGCGGGCGAATTCCTGCATACGTTCCTTGGAATGGGCCAAACGGATGGAACCTGTGACGTGGTAGTTCATCGGATAATCGACCTCGGCGGCCAACCCCTTATAAAGGCCCAGCGAATAGCGCTGCATGTTCATCACCGCCCAGGAGGTGCTGAACGACGGGCAGTTGCCCGCGGCATGCCACGTGGAGCCTGCGGTCAATTCGTTCTTTTCCAGCAGAACGCAGTCGGTCCACCCTTTCTTGGCAAGGTGATAAAGGGTCGAGACGCCGACAACACCGCCACCGATAATGACCACGCGGGCCGATGTAGGAAAATCGCTCATGTTTCTTGCTCCTCTTGTGGGACCGCGTCCGCAATGTCGTAGTAATCGCCTTTGTCGGCGGTAAAGATGTGGCGTTCGAGCCGCAGGCCTGTCGGCCCGTCCAATGCGCCAAGGGCTATGCCTGTGTCGGGGTCATCATAGCCTTTCCAGAACAGGAAAGACCCGCAGACAGGGCAGAACCCGCGTTTGGCGACGGGGCTGGCTTCGTACCAGCGGACCTCGCCCGTTACGGTCAGCGCGTCATCCGGCACTTGCATCGCGGCCCAATAGTGGCCGGATTGCTTGCGGCATTGGGTGCAGTGGCAGGCGGCGGGGTCTTTCGCCGCCGCATCAGCGACAAAGGCCACGGCACCACACAAACAGCTTCCTTTGTACATCATCCCCTCAATAAATCGGTGGCGAGATCACCCAGATGATCTCGCAGGGTGTGTCATAGGGGTTGGACCACTGAAAGGGTTCGCCGCGCAGGCGGAAACTGTCACCGGCTGACAGTTTGAAATGCCTTTCGCCCACTGTCAGGTCAAATCGGCCCGTGACAATGTAGCAGACCTCTTGAGTAGGGCGGCTTTGCGGTTCTTGGGTCTTTGATCCCGGTGCAAAGGTGGAATGGATCACTTCGAAATCATCGGTCAGATCAGGCGACAAGAGCGCCTCGGTCAGACCATCTGTCCGGCTTCCGATGGGGCGGCGGGCATCGGCGCGCACGATCACGCCTTCTTCTTCCGGTGCGGCACCGACCTGCAGAAAGCTGGAGATCGACACATCCAGCAGTTCTGCCATCCGTCCCAGATCGGCAATGGCAGGATGGGATTTGTCGCGTTCCACCTGGCTCAGCCATCCAACAGAGCGGTCCAATGCATCTGCCAGATCCACCAAAGTCATACCGCGCGCTTTGCGCAGGGCACGGATGTCAGCGCCCAGCGTGGGCACTGTGACCGGATTATCCAAGAGACTCACTTCGTGAAAAATTCCCATGAAATTTCATAGCAGGGAATTCTTTGCCGCGTAAAATGGTTTTTTCAGATCAGCGGGCGAAAACCATTTTCAGCATCGCTTGCAGCCCGTCCACGTCAGCTTGGGTAAAGATATCCGGCTGATCGCTGTCGATGTCGAACACGCCGATCAATGCGCCGTCACGGTCATAAACCGGCAACACCAGTTCCGATTTTGTACTGCTGGCACAGGCAATATGGCCCGGAAACGCATCGACATCCGGCACCAGTTGCACCTGTCCCGTCCGCGCGGCAGCGCCGCAGACGCCTCGCGAAAACGGGATCACAAGGCAGCCGTGCCCACCCTGATAGGGGCCGATCTTGAGCAATTCAGGGGCTGTGACCCTGTAAAACCCCGTCCAATCGAAACGGTCGTCGCTGTGGTGCACCTCACAGGCGACGGTGGCCATTAGCGCCACCTCGTCGGTTTCCCCTTCGGTCAGGGACGCGATTGTCCTGTGCAGATCGTCATAATTCACACGCATCATTCGGTCCTTTTGGCGTCTTGGCTCACGGTCAGCACGATTTTACCGACATAGTCCTTTTGCGCGAAGGCCAGCTGTGCGGTGGCGATATCCTGCAAAGGAAAAACGGCAGAGACAAGCGGCTGGATCGCGCCGGATTCGATCCGTTTGATCAGGTTGCCAAACACCTCGGGTTCCAGAACCGTGCAGCCGAAAAAGCGCAGGTCTTTGAGGTAAAGCGTCCGCAGATCAAGTTGCACAATCGGCCCGCCCACAGCCCCTGACACCGCATAGCGCCCCTTCGGGCGCAGCACGTCCAGCAGGGCGGGCCATTTGGCACCGCCGACCAGATCAATCACCACATCGACACTGTTGACGCCAAGCTCTGTCGCATAATCCGCGATACGGTCGATGGTCCGCTCCGCTCCAAGATCACGCAGCGCTTGGGCTTTGCTGGCGCTGGTGACGGCGATCACTTTCGCGCCGCGTGCCTTGGCCAGTTGGATCGCCGCCGATCCGACACCGCCGGACGCCCCTGTAATCAGCACGGTATCGCCTGCCTTTACCTCTGTGCGGGTCAGCATGTTTTCGGCCGTGGAATAAGAACAGGGGAACGACGCAAGTTCTGTATCCGTCAACAGGCTGTCGATGGCATAGGCGTGGCGGGCGGCGACAGCGCAGTACTCCGCAAATCCGCCGTCACATTCCGAACCCAGAAACCATGCGGGATCGCGCATCTGCCCTTTTGCTTCGGTCAGGCAGGGTTCGACCAAAACCCGTTCACCAATCCGTGCCGGATCGACGCTTTCGCCCACCGCCACGATATGCCCGCAGATATCAATCCCTTGAATGCGCGGCAGTCCCAGCGCTCCACCGGTCCAACTGGCATCGTCTGCATCATTGTCGCCTTTGGAGTACCAACCGACGCGGGTATTGATATCGGTATTGTTCACGCCTGCTGCCGCCACGCGGATCAGCACCTCGCCCGCAAGCGGCACGGGTTTCGGCAAATCCTCGCGCCAGACAAGGCACTCTGGCCCGCCGTGCGCGACCAAGACGACCCCGCGCATCAGGGCCGCTCGATCGCGATGGCCGTGCCTTCACCGCCGCCAATGCAAATCGCCGCGATCCCGCGTTTCAGCCCGCGCGCTTCGAGCGCATGCAGCAGTGTGACGATGATCCGCGCGCCAGATGCGCCAATCGGATGTCCCAAAGCGCAGGCCCCGCCGTTCACGTTCATCTTGGCGCGGGGGATGCCCATTTCGCGCATAAACGCCATCGGAACCACGGCGAAGGCCTCATTCACTTCCCACAGGTCCACGTCATCAACGGACCAACCGATCTTGGCCAGCAGCTTTTGGGCGGCAGGGACGGGGGCGGTGGTGAACAAGCCCGGGGCTTGTGCGTGGCTCGCGTGGCCAAGGATTGTCGCGCGCCCCGGTCCGGCGGTTGCGGCATCGGCCAGCACAAGGGCCGCTGCCCCGTCGGAAATGCTGGATGAATTGGCGGCCGTCACCGTGCCACCGTCGCGGAAAGCGGGTTTGAGCGTCGGTATCTTCTCGGGCCGCGCTTTGGCGGGCTGCTCGTCCGCGGCAATGACAACCTCTCCTGTGCGGGTCTTGAGGGCCACCGAAGCGATCTCAGCAGCAAAGGCGGCGCTGTCCTGAGCGGCCAATGCGTTGGACAATGACCCCAAGGCATAGTCGTCCTGAGCGGCGCGCGTAAACTGGAATTTCTCGGCGCAATCCTCGGCGAATGTGCCCATCAGGCGGCCTTTGTCATAGGCATCTTCGAGCCCGTCCAGAAACATACTGTCCTGCACTGCTGCATGGCCGATCCGTGCGCCGCCGCGCATTTTGGGCAAAAGGTAGGGGGCGTTGGTCATGCTTTCCATGCCGCCTGCGATCATCACTTGCGCGCCGCCGCCTGCGATCTGGTCAAAGGCGATCATTGCGGCCTTCATGCCGGACCCGCACATCTTGTTCAGCGTCGTGGCAGGCACGGTGTCGTCCAGCCCGGCCAGAAATCCGGCCTGCCGCGCGGGCGCTTGCCCCTGGCCGGCGGGCAGCACGCAGCCCATCAGAACCTCGTCCACGGTCGCGATGCCTGCGCCCTCCATGGCAGCCTTGATCGCGGCCCCGCCCAAAGTCGGCGCATCGACCTGCGAAAAGACCCCCTGAAAGCCGCCCATCGCTGTACGGGCGGCACCTGTGATGACAACTTTTTGCATATCGCCGTTCTCCAAAGGTTGCATGCATCAGGCTACGCTTGCGCTGTCGAAAGGAAAACCCATCTTGCGCCCGCCATTGCGACATTGCAGAAAGGCGCGAACGTCCTACCGTTGGGCGGCACACAGAATTTGGGGGGACGATACATGCGCAATTTCCATCATCCGGGACGGTCACCGGTTTATGCCACCAACGGCATGTGCGCGACATCGCACCCTTTGGCCGCCAAGGTTGCGGTCCAAATGCTGGAGGCAGGTGGCAACGCGATGGACGCCGCCATCGCAGGAGCCGTCCTGCTGGGCCAGTGCGAACCGCAAATGACCGGGATCGGCGGCGATTGCTTTGTGCTTTTCACGCCACCAGGCGAGGACCGCGTTCTGGCGCTGAACGGGTCTGGCCGCGCGCCTGCGGGAATTGACGCTGACAAACTGCGCGCCAAAGGGCCGGTGATTGCGCCCTATTCTGCTGATGCTGTCAGCATTCCAGGGGCCGTTGATGCCTTTTGCCGCCTGTCCAAAGACTGGGGCAAACTGGGGCTAAAGGCCATACTTGCGCCAGCGATCCATTACGCAGATGCGGGTATTCCCGTGGCGGACCGCGTATCGTCTGACTGGGCCGGGTCCATCGACAACCTCTCGGGCATCGCGCGCGATATGTTCTTGCTGAACGGTCAGGCTCCAAAGCCGGGTCAGGTCTTCAAAGCCCCGCAACAAGGAGAGGCGCTGCGCCGTATCGCCACCGAAGGACGGGCCGGATTTTACGAAGGCGAAGTTGCCGAAGACATGGTTGCCAGTCTGAACGCCCTTGGCGGCACCCATACGCTGGACGATTTCGCCAATACCGCCTGCGACTATACCGATCCGATCACCGGTGGTTACGGCGGTCTGGACCTCTACGAGCATCCGCCAAACGGGCAGGGCGCGACCGCGATCCTTCTGCTCAACATCCTCAAGCATTTCGATATCGCCGGGATGGACCCATGGGGGACCGCGCGCGCCCATATCGAGGCCGAAGCGACCAAGCTTGCCTATGACACGCGCAACCGCTTTATGGCCGATCCGGACTATATGACACGGCTCGAGCACATGACGTCGGCTGACACGGCGGCAAAACTGGCGGCTTTGATCGATCCCAAGAAAGCTATGCCCGCAGGTCTGCCGGGGGCCGAAGCTGTGCACAAAGACACGATCTACATCACAGTGGTCGACAAAGACCGCATGTGCGTGTCGCTGATCTATTCGGTCTTCCATTCCTTCGGCTCGGGTATTGCGTCCGATAAATTCGGCATCCTGTTCCAGAACCGTGGCGCGGGCTTTACGCTGACCCAAGGCCACCCCAACGAGGTTGGCCCCGGCAAGCGCCCGATGCACACGATCATCCCCGCGATGCTGAAGAAAGACGGCAAAGTGATGATGCCATTCGGCGTGATGGGCGGACAGTATCAGGCAACGGGCCATGCACGGTTCGTGACGAACGTCACCGACTTCGGGCTGTCACCCCAAGGTGCCATGGACGCGCCGCGCTGCTTTGCCGAAGGCGACAAGCTGAATGTCGAGGACGGCTATAGCGATGCGGTCAAGGCCGAACTGGCAGCAATGGGGCACAACGTCCAGCGGCCCGACACGGCAATCGGCGGGTCACAGGCGATCCTTCTGCGCGAAGACGGCGTACTGGAAGGCGGCAGCGATCCGCGCAAAGACGGTTGCGCACTGGGATATTGATAAGTCTGGCTTAACAAGACCGCGCGCCGCTTGAAGTACAACAAAGGAAAGGTCACAGGCGCCCATTTTTGGGCGTCCGGAATTGGTGTGCTTGGGCATGCAGGACGAGCTCAAGCGCGCCCATGAACGCCCCGCAGGCAAGACCCGTGTTACCAAGTCCGACGAAAAAGAGCGGCAGCCCGAGTGACAGCGGGGGTCGAGGGCCCCTCAAATCGGGACATTCGAAACAGCCCTGTCCAAGCTTACCTATTGCCTCCTGACGGGCTCGTGAGCCTTTATCTTCCGGGTCAGCCAGAGGTTGGAGAGTTCCTGACCGAAGGGCTCGACAAGATGCTGGAAAATGGCGTGGCCTGATGGCGTTCCAGGAACGTATCGATCTCTGACTGGCTTGGTGGTTCGCCTGCGAATATCTCGACATAGTGGCAGCCAGCACGTGCCCGTTGAAAACGTGGCTCTGACACATGCATCGAATAATAGCCGGTCTGGGTCAAGATCACGGTGAGCGCGCGGTAATGGGCGGCATCACCTGTTCTGCCGAACCGCACAAACAGGGCTTTGACGGCCGCTAGTCGCAAATCGTCTGATTGGTCGACAAGGGCCTGCAACCGCGCATCGTTTCGCGCCCAGTTGCGGATCGCAAGATCAAGCGGCGCATCAAACAGATCATTGTCGATCCAGCAATCGATGAGGTTAAAGAGAGCCGCGCAAAGGCTTTGCGCGGGTGCAGCGCAGCGTTCAAGGATGATGCCTGTGTTGCGGGTCTGCCAGATTTCGATGATCGCATCATGCAGCTCTGACAGATCCTTGAAATGCCAATAGAAGCCCGTGCGCGTCAGGTTGAGCGTTTTCGCAAGCGGCATGATCTTCACCGCCTCGATCCCGTCGTTGACAAAGAGGGTATAGGCGGCGTCAATCCAGGTCTCGCGGTTGGCGCGGTTCTTTATGACAGTATCCTTGTGCATTGGGATATTTCTAGGGAACTTGACAGGTGTGTCAATTCTGGAAATGCTGACCTGACACTTCTGTCAGGAATCAACCTGCAAGGATGCCATGATGTCCACCGATCCATTGCTTCAGCCCTTCCAACTCAAGCACCTAACGCTGCGCAACCGCATCATGACCACCAGTCACGAGCCAGCCTATCCGCATGACGGTATGCCCAAAGAGCGTTACGCCGCCTATCACGCGGAACGGGCAAAGGCCGGTGTGGCCCTTGCGATGACAGCGGGGTCCGCCGCCGTCAGCCGTGACAGCCCGCCGGTGTTCAACAATATCCTCGCCTATAAGGACGAGGTCGTGCCATGGATCCGGAACCTGACAGACGCGGTGCACGAACATGGGTGCGCGGTGATGATCCAGCTTACGCATCTGGGCCGCCGCACGACATGGAACAAAGGCGATTGGCTGCCCTCCCTGTCGTCCTCCAAACATCGCGAACCGGCGCACCACGCCTTTCCCAAGCTGGCCGAAGACTGGGATATCGAACGGATCATCAGCGATTTCGCAGATGCGGCCGAGCGGATGCAGTCAGGCGGCATGGATGGGATCGAATTGCAGGTTTACGGCCACCTGCTGGACCAGTTCTGGTCGCCACTGACCAATGATCTGACTGGCCCATATGGTGCAGATACGCTCGAGAACCGGATGCGTTTTCCGTTGGACGTGGTCGCGGCGATCCGCAAACGTGTCGGCTCTGCATTCATCGTTGGTCTGCGCTTTACTGCGGACGAGGCGCAAAAAGGCGGCATCACGCCCGAGGAAGGCTTGGAGATTTCCAAGCGCCTTGCTGCGACGGGCCAGATCGATTTTCTGAATGTCATCAGGGGCCGCATCCATACCGACCCTGCCATGACGGACATGATCCCTATTCAGGGCATGAAATCTGCGCCGCACCTCGACTTTGCGGGCACGGTGCGCAAGGCGACGGGCATGCCGACGTTCCACGCCGCCCGCATCCCTGATGTGGCAACCGCACGCCATGCTGTGCAGGCAGGGCTGCTGGATATGGTGGGCATGACCCGCGCGCATATGGCAGACCCCCATATCGTGCGGAAAATCATCGAAGGGCGCGAGGATGACATTCGCCCCTGCGTTGGCGCGACCTACTGCCTTGATCGGATTTATCAGGCAGGGGAGGCACTGTGCATCCATAACGCGGCGACCGGGCGTGAACTGACAATGCCGCATGACATTGCCAAAGCTGTGACACCCAAGAAAATTGTGATTGTTGGCGCCGGTCCGGCTGGACTTGAGGCTGCACGGGTCGCGGCTGAACGCGGCCACGACGTGACTGTCTTCGAGGCCGCCGCAGAGCCCGGTGGACAGGTGCGTTTGACAGCACAGTCGCCGCGCCGCCGCGAGATGATCGGGATCATCGATTGGCGCATGTCCCAATGTGCCGCGCGCGATGTGACCTTCCACTTCAACACATGGGCAGAGGCCGACGACATTACCGCCCTCGACCCCGATGTGGTTATTGTCGCGACGGGGGGTATCCCCAACCTTGAACTCTTCGAGCAGAAAACCGAACAGACGCATGTTGTATCGGCTTGGGATATCATCTCGGGCGATGTCAAACCTGCAGGCAAACTGCTGATCTATGACGAAAGCGGCGATCATCCGGCGCTGCAAGCCGCAGAGATCGCTGCAAACGCGGGTGCCTCGGTCGAGATCATGACGCCAGATCGTACCTTTTCGCCGGATGTGATGGCGATGAATTTGGTGCCATATATGCGCGCGCTACAGGACAAGGACGTGACCTTTACCGTCACGCGCCGTCTGATCGGCGTCGCGCAGCGCGGCAACACTCTTACCGCGACCATCGGCACCGATTACAGTGGTCACACCTATGATGTCGAGGTTGATCAGGTCGTCGTGAACTACGGCACCATGCCGCTGGACGGGCTGTATTTTGATCTCAAGCCGCTGGCGTCCAATATGGGCGAGGTCGACTATGACGCGCTGATATCCGGTACAGCGCAAACCTTGGTACGCAATGAAAGCGGGAGGTTTCAGTTGTTCCGGATTGGTGATGCCGTATCGGCGCGCAACACCCATGCCGCCATTTATGACGCTTTGCGTCTGGTCAAGGATATCTAGGATGTGCCGCAGCAAAACCAGTCGCGCGGCGCTTTGATGCTGCAGAAGGCGAGATTTTTGACGCCAGCGCCGGTGGCGTGTTTCGCTGCGTGGTCCAGTCCGTGGGCGCTGGGCGCGGCTATGGCAAGGCAGAATGGAGTTTCTGGCGACGATTGAATTTGCGATTCAAAGTGAAAACCCAGCTTTTTCCAGCAAGAGGTTCGAAGTGTTGAAGTGATAGATATTGCACGCTGCGTGGTCGTGAATGATGGCTTTGTAGCAATGGCGAAAGTCGC
>NZ_JANQTS010000143.1:26667-29378 GCF_030731595.1 Yoonia sp. | reverse complement strand
CGTCGCAAGACGGGGATGCTTGAACCCCAGACGGTCCGGGTTGGCAGCTAGAGGGTGTCTGGTAACAGGCATCCCAGATGAATGGTCATCCATCCGGGGCAACCCGGAGGACAGAATCCGGCTTATAGGCCATCCGCGCGCTTTGATTTGGTCTTTGAATGAGTGGCAGGTTTGAGGAACAAAGCTGGTCCATATCCCCCGAGAACCAAAGATGTGTTCTTACCTGATTGTGAGGCTCACGTCACGATGGAGAGACTGTGCTTTGTTGAGAACTTGCGCGGTATCGATTGTGGAACGGATGTTCATCGTACAAAGGCATTCATGCTGGGCAGAACGCACGGCCAGAAAAACCCTCACGAGGCCGTATATAATTCCAACAGGGGTTTTTGGTTCCTTGCGTGACGCTCAACCAATCGCTTTTGCTTCTTGCCGGATGGCACAAGACAAGCCGTATGTGGCGATACGCTAATATGCGCCAATTCGGGAAATATCACTAGAACCTCGTTCCGGGATGATGCTGGCATCGCGCGCAATCCTTCGGCGCCCAAATAGAGACTTTCGGCGGGGATGCCGTCGGCAAAGACAATCTCATGTTCATCAAACAGCACATGAAAGTAAGTCACACTGGTGACCTCTTCATCCACGTAGATGCCGGGCAGTTCAGTCAGCTTAATCGCCGCAATCAGCACGTCACTGACACCAAACATGCGGGCTGCCACTTTTGAAGACACAAGCACGCGATGTTGACGCGATACCAGCAAGTCTCGTTTGGGTAGGCCATTGCCTAAGGCACCTGCTGTAATGCGGACGGGTCGCAGGTTTTCAAAACGTTCCAGAACGCCACGGTCAAAATGGCGGGATCCGATCCATCGTATCGGCTTGTCCGCAGCACCCAGTGTCTGCGCCAAAGCGCCGACAGACAGTGTCTCAATCGGACAAGGCCCCGTTGGCGTGGCAATCATCGTGCCCTTGGTGAAGCAAACGACGTTAAAAACACCGTCGTCCAGCCCAATCTCAACACCATCGTAGTTTCCTGTATTCGGACTTCTCGCACCAACTGCACCCAATGAGGTGACAGGAATGTTGAAGATGATCTGGCCAATGCTTCCGTCAGGGTTCGTACCCCCGGAAATCGTACCGTCAGCATTGATTGTATGGGTTGCCACAGTCCCTATGTTTAGGAATGTAGCGTCACCGCTCGCCACAAGCGCTGCGAGATCAACGACAGCACCATTCACAATCACATTGTAGAATTCGTTCGAGTCGCTGCCCTGAAACGTTACCGACGCGCCCAAAATGGGTTGATCAAATGTCACAACAACACTGTCCTGACCCTGGCCGGGTATCCGCGCGGAGCTATTCCCATGATTGGGCACGTTAATCGTTTGCGCACCATCTGTTACGGTATAGGCGACCGTCTCTCCGTTCGCACTGAAAGTTCCCGTTGCACCGAGCGAGTAATTGTTAATCACGTCAACAAAGGCCATGCGTCATAAACTCCGGTGAAAGTCGTTGTTTGATAAAGTCTTCGATACACTAAATGGCCAAAACTGAAAATGCGCTTAAGGTTAGGCCTATAGGTACAGCGATCTGCGAATTTCGATGCTGAGTCTTGTTCGGGCACTTTTTGAATAATGCTGGCGAAAGGCGCAATTAAAGCACGTTTCATGGCAATCCATTTTTTGAGATGCTGGACCGTCTTTATGGGGTGTAGAGCACGACACAGCACCGTTTCTTCATGCTGCACCAAGCCGGCTTGCTGCGGTGCTGCACAGTGATTGGCGCCACACGGGCCGTTATGCGGGACCACGACGCCAAAACCCGGGCCGTCGTGACAAGCCGCTAGCTGTGGCAATTTGAATCCGCTACGCTCGGCCTGTCGATTTCCAGAGGCGAGAAAGATCGTGGTTGCCATCGACCAACACCTTGTGCAGGCCCATAGGCGGGCCGAGGCCGCAGAGGGCTGGCCGCTCTTGCGGTCCTGTCCCAATACTTCCGCCGTCCGGCTCGTGCGCTATCTCGACGGCCTGTCCGAGACGGAAGTCGGCGCGTTGCTTGATCAGTGGGAAACGCACGATGCCCTCCCGAAAGTGGACTATGCAACCATTGATGAAGCGAATGCGGCGCTGGATCGTTTCCCTGCCATCGTGGCCTACAATACTGCAATCCAGCAACCGGGACGCAGCATCATGACGGTGCCGATCAAGACGGTGGCGGCCAGCCTTGCCGATATCGGTGGTACGTTGGAAGACTGGGCGCGCATGTTCCATTTGGAGCCGGAGGGCATTCGGCTGCATCCGCCGTTGGTCCAGGATCTCGCAGACCTCGTGCCTGTACCGCCACGTGTCCTGCGCAAGACGCTGGCTGGGAGTGCAAAGCTTTGCCTTGATGCGCGGGAGCAAAAGGTCGACGCAGAGCAAAGCTGGTATGTCAGCAAGATCGACGATTGGGATGTCGCGCTCGATATCCTGTTCGTCTCCAACAAAGGTTGGAAAAAGAACCATCAATTCGACTATGGTATATGGGTCAAATCGCCTGCCGGAAACCGGGTGCTTCTGGCAGGCTATGAATGCCTATGGAAGATTCCGGCGACATGGAACTACATCACCGTCGAAAACGTGGACCGCTCGGTCGCTCATCTGATGCGCTTGGTCAAGCTTATGCTAAGCCTGACGCGGGACGATAAAGCATAGGGCCTACCGGCAGCCGTG
>NZ_JANQTS010000143.1:17538-26567 GCF_030731595.1 Yoonia sp. | reverse complement strand
GTTGCGTCAATGTCGGTAGCCTGTTTGGAACGATGCCCTGACCAGGCCGATCGCCTAGACCGAGATGAAATGATGCAATCGATTCGCTGCGGTTCATAATGCCGGTTTGAAACCTTTGACAAAGCGGCGGTACAAATTCGCCCAATTCAATGATTGGTTGGATTGATCTACCCCGACGCGGTATCTATCAGTGCTGCAAACTCAAAGAATGGAGCGGCTTCATGTCTGATTTTGTAATCCCGTCACCTCCTGTAACAGCGATCCCTGTGGCCTCTGGCGGGTTGTTTCCTGTGCGGCGCGTCTATTGCATTGGCAGAAACTACGCAGCACACGCCATCGAAATGGGCCATGACCCGGATCGTGAAGCTCCGTTCTTTTTCCAAAAAAACCCCAACAACCTGGACACTTCCGGCGCGTTTCCATATCCGCCGCACAC
Organism: Yoonia sp.; assembly: GCF_030731595.1. GTDB lineage: Bacteria > Pseudomonadota > Alphaproteobacteria > Rhodobacterales > Rhodobacteraceae > Yoonia. The sequence goes on along the minus strand of NZ_JANQTS010000143.1, from coordinate 26,131 downwards.
CTCTGACGTTCATCACGAGGCAGAGTTGACAGTCGTCTTGAAATCGGGCGGTCAAAACATCCCTGTCGAGAGCGCCTTGGATCATGTTTATGGTTACGCCCTTTCGCTGGACATGACCCGCCGCGACTTGCAGGGGGAAATGAAAAAGGCCGGCCGTCCTTGGGAAATCGGCAAGGCGTTCGAGCGGTCCGCGCCGATTGGCCCCATCCATACAGTCGAAGAAGTGGGGCATCTTGACAGTGGCCCGATCACGCTCACGGTCAATGGCGAGTTGCGCCAAGAAGGGGACCTGAACCAGTTGATCTGGAAGACCCCTGAAATGATTTCCTATCTGTCGGAATACTTCGAATTGGCGGCAGGTGACGTCATCATGACCGGAACGCCATCTGGCGTCGGACCCGTTGTCAAAGGCGACGTGATGGAGATTGCAATCGCCGGTCTTGGCAGCCTGTCGGTGACGGTCACGTAAAGACCTGTGGGCTTGCCTGCCTATTGCGTCTGCGGGCAGCCCAAACCACCGGCAATGCTCAGGAAAACTCTTCGGGATAAAGGGTTTCCAGCGACGGCAAAAGCCGCCCGTACACCGATTTGAGATGGCGCTTCATGGACAGCGCCGCCAGATCGCCATCCCCGTCCAAGATCGCCTGCACAATCGCGTCGTGATCGGTGAAGCTGGTGTAATCAACAGCCGGGCGCTCGGTCGTCCGGGGGTGACCCCAGACCATTGACCTGCGCACGACGTTCAATGTCTCGAAGAAATAAAGATAAAGCTTGTTCTGCGCGCTTCGGGCAATCGCGTGATGGAGTTTGTTGTCCCAGGCTTCATAGCTGCGCCAGTCCGGCGCGGCGCGGCACCGGGCGGTACAGTTCAAAAGCTGCTCGTGATCGGACTTTTTGCTATAGATCGCTGCCAGACGGGCCAGTTCGGGTTCAATCGTAAATCGGACGGAAACAACATGCTGCGGATCTACAAGATCCCGCAGATACCTCACATCATCCAAGTTCAGAACCGGGCGGGCGCCCACGAATGTCCCGCGCCCGACATGACGCCATATCAACCCTTGCCCTTCGAGCTCCAGCAAAGCCCGCCGCAACTGGTTGCGGGTGACACCAAGGGCCGTGCACATCTCCCGTTCTGGTGGCAGGCGGTCACTATGTGCATAGCCGGCCGCGTCGATCATCTGCCTGACCCGCTGCACCAGTTGTTCTGTTTTCGACATTCAATTCCACCCAATCCATATATTGGTTGATTGATTTCATCGATACGAGCGCTTCTTGTTATGGGCAAGAGAATTTGCATCTGAGGTCTGACGGGTCATGCGGCGGGGAGGCCGATGGCCCCAGTCATTGAAAGGCCCCAGCGTGCAGAGGCTCTTCAAAAGGGGGGACTACATGAGACTTGCGACACTTTCCATCGGGGGTAATCCATCTGCCGCGGTTCAATTGGCCGATACGACTTGGCTTGATATTGCCAAGGCGTCTGCGGGCCAATCCAACGCCGCGCTCAAATCGGGTAGCCTGCAGGCCTTGATCGCAGACGGTCCTGCCGCAATGACTGCGCTGGCTCGCCTTGTCGCCGAAGCCGACGGCGGACAACATGCGGATGCCCGTGTTTCTGACGTGGTCTTGATGGCGCCGATGCCAAGACTGCAAAAGAACATCTTTTGCGTCGGACGCAACTACGCCGCCCATATCGCGGAAGGGGAAAAAGCGCAGAACATCAAGATCGGTATTACCGAACTTCCGGTGTTTTTCACCAAGCCACCAACAACCGTTGTGCCCCCGGAAGGGGACATTCTGATGTTCCCCGCAGTATCGGAGGCCGTAGACTACGAAGTTGAACTGGCCATCGTGATCGGCAAGGCGGGGCGCAATATCGCAAAGGAAGATGCGTTCGATCATATTTTCGGATATACGATCCTGAACGACATCACCGCCCGCGATGTACAGCGTCGCCACGGCGGACAGTACTTCAAGGGCAAAGCGCTCGACGGATCGTGTCCGATCGGTCCATGGATCGTGACCGCGGATGCGATCAGTGACCCGCATGCCTTGTCCATCGGCCTGACCGTGAACGGCGAGCAGCGCCAGAACGGCACGACCTCTGACATGATCTTCGACATTCCGACACTGATTGCGTCCTTGTCGGAAGGGTTGACGCTTGAACCGGGCGACATCATCGCGACCGGCACACCTTCGGGTGTGGGCTATGCGATGGACCCGCCGTGTTTTCTGAAGGCAGGGGATGTCGTGGTCTGCGACATCGCCGAGATCGGGCAACTGAGGAATACAGTACGCGTTGCATGACGTACTGCACCCCCGCACAGCGGGGAACAAGACAGCAATCTACTATGGGAGGAGACCCAATATGACTACGCGAAGAACATTTACAAAGCTTCTTGCCGCCATACCGCTGGTCGGCATTCTAAGCACGACAGCCGTGGCGCAGGACCTGCGCAATATCACTTTCGTGCAACCAAGCCCTTCTGCGATCAACTCGTTTCCGGTCTTTGTCGCAATGGGCGAGGGCTATTTTGCTGAAGAAGGTCTGAGCGTGACCGTCGAGGCAATCAACGGTTCTGCTGCGGTGCTTCAGGCGCTGTCCGCAGGTCAGGCCGAATTCGGGCGTCCAGGCCCCGGTCCGGTGCTTGGTGCGCGCGCGCGTGGTGTGGACGCAGTGTTCATCTACAACGTGGCAGCACGCAGCAACTTTGGTGTCGTGGTTCGCGCAGATAGCGATATCCAAGGTCCCGAAGGTCTGCGCGGCATGGTCATCGGTACCGGCACGGCGGATGGTGCAGAAGTGGGCTTTGCCCGCAACGTCATGTTCGGTTCGGGTATGACCGAAGGCACCGACTACGAGTTTCTGACTGTCGGTGATGGCGGCCCGGCCACGGTTGCATTCAACAGCGGCGCAATGGCAGCCTATTCGGCCTCGACTGCCGATGCCGCGATCCTGAACCAGCGTGGCATGGCGGTTCGCGATATCACACCGCCTGAATTCGCGCGTTTCTTTGGCAACGGCATTGCCACGATGGGCGACATCATTGCAAACGAACCTGAGCTGGTCGAAAAGTTTGTTCGCGCCTTTGCGCGCGGTCATGCGTTTGCCCTTGATGATGCCAACCGCGAGACTGTTCTGGCCCACCTCAAAGAGGCCAACCCGCAGGAAGGCGAAGACCCTGCATTTCAGTCGGCCCTGTTTGACGCCGTGCGTTCGAAAACCATTCCTGTCGATATGACCAACGGTCTTGGCTATTTGCCTCCCGAGGTTTGGGTAGAGTGGCAGGACAGCCTTGTCGCCGGTGGCGATCTTGCAGCGCCGCTGGATGACCTGTCTGCTGCCTATACCAACGTCTTCACTGCGATGGCCAATGAGGCATTGAAGTAATGAACACGCCCGCAGCCACACTTCATCAGCCTGATCCACATCAGACGCCGGTTTACGAGCTGACCCATGTCAGCAAGACCTACGCCCGAAACAAGGTGATCGCCCTGTCGGATGTAAGCCTGACCTTGAACAAGGGCAGTTTTTCATCGGTGATCGGGTCCAGTGGCTGCGGGAAATCAACCCTGCTCAAGATCATGGCGGGTCTGATCCCGCCATCCAAAGGACGCGTCGTTCTGCAGGACAAACCGGTCACCGGCACCCGCCGCGATATCGGCATGATGTTCCAGCAGGCGACGTTGTTCCCATGGCGGACGACGATTGAAAACATCGTGCTGCCTATCGAGATCCGCGATGGCCGTGCCGCCGCCGAAAAGGCTAAGGAAAAGGCCCGCGATCTACTTGATATCGTAGGGTTGAAAGGGTTCGAGGACGTCTACCCCAACGAGCTATCGGGCGGCATGGCGCAGCGCGCCTCGATTTGCCGGATGCTGATCACGGAACCTGCCGTGCTGCTGCTGGACGAGCCGTTCAGCGCGCTGGATGAATTGTCCCGCGACATGATGAACATGGAATTGCAACGGATTTGCCGCGAACAGAATGCGACCGCATTTCTTGTGACCCACTCGATCCAAGAGGCGGTGATCCTGTCGGATCATGTCTATGTCATGAAACCGCGCCCCGGTCGTCTGGCCGAAGTGGTGACCGTGGACCTGCCGCGGCCCCGCACGCTGGATATGATGACGACACCAAAGTTCGGCAAGATCGTGGATTATATCCGTAGCCTTTTGGACAAAGGAGAAGAGATGTGAGCGACGCACGCACAGACAAGCCCGGCACCGCCGCAGAGGATACCGTCTGGGTCGAAAAAGTCGCGCTGATCGATCAAATACCGCGCAGCATTCTGATGCTTTCGGTTTTCGTGGTCTTTGTCTTTCTCTGGCATATCGCCACGGTCTTCAACCTTGTGTCCAGCATCGTGCTGCCGACGCCTGCGGAAACCTTCAAGGATATGCTTTTTGTCGGCAAGAACCTCTTGACCGGCGACTATATGTTGCCCGCGTTGTGGATCACCTCCAAAGAGGTCATCTATGGCTTTGCACTGGCGATCATGATCGGGTTTTCCTTGGGTGTCCTGGTCGGTGAAACGGCCTTTGGCGAACGGGCGATCATGCCCTATCTGGTTGCGCTGGACACGATGCCCAAAGTGGCCTTTGCCCCTTTGTTCATCGCTTGGCTTGGCTTCGGGATTGAATCAAAGGTCGCCCTTGCTGCCTTTATCGCAACCTTTCCCATCGTTGTGGGAACAGCGGCCGGTCTGCACGCAGCAGACGAGAATTCGCGGATGCTCTTCAAGACGATGGGTGCCAGCCGGATGCAGACGCTCATCAAGATGAAGCTGCCCATGGGCTTGCCCCAAATCTTCACGGGACTGAAAATCGGTGCCGTGGGTGTTATGGCCGGAGCGATCACGGCGGAATTTCTTGGCGGCGGCAAAGGCTTTGGCGAATTGATCCGCGTAGCGGCGTCACAGCTCAACACGCCACGGGTGTTTTCCTTGATCCTGTATCTCAGCCTGCTGGGTCTGGGGCTTTATGCAATGGTCAGTTACGCGCAGCGCAAAATCGTTTTCTGGCAGCGTGAAACGGTCGGCGGCCGTGGTGATGGCTGACCACACACCCGCGCCTGTCGCAGTCGACAGGCTCGTAGATTTTGTCGCCGGGGCTTTTAGCGCACAAGGGGTTCCGGCGGCGGATGCGACCAAGGTGGCCGAACTGATGGTCGCGGCCGATGTCTATGGCTACAGCACGCACGGCGTCTTTCGATTGCGCCAATATCTGGCGCGGCTCCGAGACGGCGGATGCAACCCAGTCGCAGTGATTACAATCGCCCATGAAACCGTCGCGACCGCCGTCATCGACGGCGATAACGGGTTGGGGCATCTTGCGATGTCTGCCGCCCGTGATCTGGCAATGGAAAAGGCGCGCACTGCCGGCATTGGCTGGGTTGGCGTGCGACGTGGCAATCATGCGGGGCCTTTGGCACTTTATGTGCGCCCACAAGCAGAGGCGGGCCTGATCGGCATGGCGGCAGCTGTCGGCAGCGCCAATCATGTGCCGCCATTTGGCGGGACCGACCTGCTCTTGGGAACCAACCCTATCGCGATTTCTGCGCCAAGCGCGGACGCCGATCCCTTTGTCATGGACATGGCAACGACAGTTGCTGCAATGGGCAAGATCAAGACCCTGATCCAGCAGGGCCAGCCCATGCCCGAAGGCTGGATGGTCGGGCGCGATGGTGCGCCGCTGACTGATCCAAACAAGAAATCCGAAGGCTTTCTGCTGCCCATCGGGGGTGCAAAGGGTTTCGGATTGTCGGTGGCAATCGGATTGTTGGCGGGTGTTCTGAATGATGCTGCCTTTGGTTCCGATGTCGTGGATTTCACCGCTGACACGACATCGCAAACCAATACGGGCCAGTTCGTCATGGCACTTGATCCGGTTGCCTTTGGCATTTCGGACTTCGGGGATCGGGCAAAACACGTCTTTGACGAAATGCGCGCCTCACCACCCTTGCCCGGACACGACCCCGTCCGTTTGCCCGGCGAAGGCAAGACCGCAGCGGCTGCCGCGCGGCGGGACAGCGGGCTTTGCCTTAACCCTGCCTTGCAGCGCGACCTTGTGGCATTGGCGGCTGAATATGGCCTTGATACGCCGTTCTATTAAAGCGTCAGTTTTGACCCTGACCCCCAAGGGGCCAAGGTCACGCAGTTCAAAGCAAAGATCGGGCAACGTCCGAGACGTCAGAGTTCGCCAAGAATCCGCAGCAAGGTTTGCGAGGGGCGCATCACGCTTTCAGTCTTTTGCGCGTCCGTCAGGTAATAGCCGCCAAGATCCGCAGGGCTGCCTTCGGCTGCCGAAAGTTCTTCGAGGATGATTGCCTCGTTCTCTTCCAAGGCTTGGGCAATGGGTACAAATTTGGCAAGCAGGGTCGAGTCCTCGTTCTGCGTGGCCAAAGCCTGTGCCCAGTAAAGGGCAAAGTAATAGTGGCTGCTGCGGTTGTCCGTCTGGCCGACCTTTGCCTGTGGTGATTTATTCTTGTCCAGCACGCCTTGCGTGGCGCGATCGACCGCATGGCCCAGAATGCGGGCTTTGTCGTTGTCCTTGGTTTCGGCCAAGAACTTCAGGCTTTCCCCAAGGGCGCAAAACTCGCCCAGCGAGTCCCAGCGCAAGTGGTTTTCCTGTGTCAGTTGCTGCACATGCTTCGGCGCAGACCCGCCTGCCCCGGTTTCGAACATGCCACCACCGTTCATCAGTTTGACGATGGACAGCATCTTGGCCGAGGTCCCGAGTTCGAGGATGGGGAAAAGATCGGTCAGATAGTCGCGCAAGACGTTGCCTGTCACCGCGATGGAATTCTTGCCGGCGCGGATTGTTTCCAACGACAAACGGGTGGCTGCCCGCGGGGTCATGATCTGGAATTTGTCCGTCACACCAGCGGCGGCAAGGATCGGCGTCACATATTTGATCAGCTCTGCATCATGTGCGCGGGTTTCATCCAGCCAGAAAATGGCCTGACACTTTTCGGCCTTTTGACGACTGATTGCCAGTTTCACCCAATCCTCGATCGGGGCCTGCTTGGTCGAAGCAGAGCGCCAGATATCGCCTTTCTCGACTTCATGTTCGAGAGGGATATCACCATTCGCCAAGACGATGCGCACAGTTCCGTCATGCGGAATTTCAAACGTTGTCGGGTGCGAGCCGTATTCTTCGGCCTTTTGCGCCATCAGGCCCACATTCTGCACTGTGCCAGCGGTGCGCGGATCAAGCGCGCCTGTTTCTTTGAAGTACAAGACAGACTCGTCATAGACCGGCGCATAAGAGCTATCGGGAATGACACAGTTGGTATCGGCGGCCTTGCCATCCGGTCCCCAGCCCTTGCCACCGGCACGGATCAGCGCAGGGATCGAGGCGTCGATGATGACATCCGAAGGGACGTGCAGATTGGTGATGCCCTTGTCGGAATTGACCATATAAAGCGCAGGGCGGTCAGCCATGACCGCATCAATCGCGGCCAGAATCTCTGTGGCCTCTGGCATTGCTGCAACCTGATCAAGCAGCGCACCAAGGCCTGAATTGGGGTTGACCCCTGCTGCTGCCAGTTTCTCGCCATAGGTATCGAAAACCGGTTGCAGGAAAACCTTGACGGCATGGCCAAAGATGATCGGGTCGGACACCTTCATCATCGTGGCTTTCAGGTGGATCGAGAAAAGGATACCTGCGGCTTTCGTGGCCGCGATCTGTTCGGCCAGAAAACGGTCCAGCGCCTTTGCGGACATGAATGTCGCATCGACCACGGTGCCCGCAGTATAGGATACGCTTTCTTTCAGGACCGTGACGCTGCCGTCTTTGGCGACAAGCTCGATACGTGCAGGGCCAGCCTGTTCAGCCGTCAAAGTCACCGATTTCTCGTTGGAAAAGAAGTCATCAGACGACATGGTCGATACAACTGTCTTGCTTTCGGGGACCCATGCGCCCATCGAATGCGGGTTGGACATCGCGTAATTCTTGACAGCAATAGCCGCGCGTCGGTCCGAATTGCCTTCGCGCAAGACCGGATTGACGGCAGAGCCTTTGATCGCGTCAAACCGTGCGCGAATGGCCTTTTGCGCATCATCCGCAGGATCTTCGGGATAATCGGGGATGGCATAGCCTTTGGCCTGCAATTCCTTGACTGCTGCCACAAGTTGCGGGACCGAAGCGGAAATATTGGGAAGCTTGATCACATTGGCGTTGGGCTGTTTTACCAGCTCGCCCAGCTCGGCCAGATCGTCCGGTTGACGCTGCTCCGGCGTCAGGTTTTCAGGAAACGCCGCGATGATACGCCCGGCAAGCGAGATGTCCTTGACCCCGACCGTGACCCCCGCAGCGGATGCGAAGGATTGAATGACAGGCAGAAGCGACACCGAGGCAAGCTGAGGTGCTTCGTCAACTTTGGTGTAGATGATATCTGGTGATGCTGCTTTGGTCATGGGGATAAGCTGAACCTTCAAGTTGGCAAAGTTGTGTTAGTGGTCTTCTCTGGCATGTCGTATTTGAGCAGAAGTTTCAATGACAGGCTTGCAGATGAACGCGCCAAATTGCCAAAAACATTGCGCGTCGTGATGGTCTTTGGTGCCAAATGCGGCGCGAACGAAATGGCGCC
>NZ_JANQTS010000143.1:0-17438 GCF_030731595.1 Yoonia sp. | reverse complement strand
GTCCACACCTCGCGCGCTCCAGTTTTTGGCGACGCGGATCATGTTGATCTCTACCCAATCTGCAAGAACGGCGACCTGCACTGCGGCTTCTTGGCCGAAGGGTGTCAGGCTGTACTCGACATGCGGTGGCACAACGTTGAACGAAACACGGTTCACAAATCCGTCCTCTTCCAGCGTTTGAAGTGTCTGTGACAACATACGCTCGCTCACCCCCGCAAGCTTTCGCCGCAGGGCACTAAAGCGCAGGGTTTCGATCTGCAGTGACATCAAAATCAGAACGCCCCATTTGCTGGTGATGTGTTTCAACACCTCCCGCGACGGGCATTCTTGGGCGGTGAGATCACCACGCATATCGCCACGCTTCAAAAGTTCCGACAGTGACATCGGTTGAAATTCGGAAGAAAGTTTGGACATCTTTATACTAACCTTTTTGTGGGTACTTACTATTAGTTAGTAATGGTAGTAGCGGATGTTTTGCAACTGAAAACATCTAAGGAACTTGTCATGAAAATCGCAATTACAGGCGCAACGGGTCAACTTGGCCGCCTTGTCGTCGCAGACTTGAAAGCCGCAAATACAGGCAATGACATTATCGCACTTGTGCGATCGGCGGACAAAGCGGCTGATCTTGGCGTGAATGTGCGGATCGCAAACTATGATGAACCGGATACACTGCTTACTGCGCTTGCAGGTGTCGACATTGTCTTGTTGATCTCCGGCAGCGAAATCGGCAAGCGGGTGCCCCAACATCGTGCTGTCATTGAAGCTGCCCAGCAAAATGATGTGAAGCACATTGTCTATACCAGCCTTCTCAATGCAGACAGCTCGACGCTGAGTTTGGCGGCCGAGCACAAACAAACCGAGGCGTTGATAAAAGAGTCGGGGCTTACTTACACATTGCTTCGGAACGGTTGGTACACAGAAAATTACACAGCATCCCTTCCAGCGGCCCTGCAAGCAGGCGCCCTGGTCGGCTCTGCGGGAGAGGGGCGTATCTCGTCCGCAAGCCGCGCCGACTACGCTGCTGCAGCAGTCACCGTTCTGAAAGAGATCGCCGCGCAATCCAGCCATGAAAACAGGACCTACGAACTTGCAGGTGATACGGCATATACTCTTGCCGATCTCGCGGCCGAAGCGGGAAAGCAAGTTGGACAATCCCTCCCGTTCCAGAACTTGCCCGCGAACGAGTTTGCCAGAATCCTCGCATCAGCCGGCCTGCCTGAAGCCTTCGCAACCTTGCTGGCAGATGTTGATCTGGAAGTGGAAAAAGGGGCGCTGTTCCATGAGGGTCGCGCCTTGTCGCAACTCATAGGACGCCCGACGACCACCCTGTCCGACAGCGTCGCTGCCGCATTGGCAAAGTAAGTCACTGCAAGCTTTTGGTGTGTAAACACCAAAGGCTTGCGGCACGACACGCGGCCGACGTTCGCTTCTCAATAGAGAACCTGAAGCAGGGTGTCTGACCGGACTGCGCTGCATCTACCAAATACTTGGATAGCGCGATCATAGACCTTCGAGGGCTGCATCCTGCCAGAACCTGCCGTTATTGCGGGCTCATGCGTGGGTTTGCGGTTGACTCGGGGCCATCCCGCGGTAAAAGGCAGCTTCAACGAGATTCATGCGATGTGCCGCCTACGGCCCGCAACCAGGAGAGATGAGACATGGCGAAGCCGACCACTATCAAGATCCGCCTGAACTCCACTGCGGGGACCGGGCATTTCTACGTCACGAAAAAGAACGCACGTACGATGACCGAAAAGATGGCCATCAAAAAGTACGACCCCGTCGTGCGCAAGCACGTGGAATACAAAGAAGGCAAGATCAAGTAACTGATCACCCTTTGGACAGTGACAAGGCCGCGCCCCGTGCGCGGCCTTTTGCGTTTCGGGGCCTCAGGTCAGGACAGTGACCAGCAAAACCAGCAAAAGCCCCGCCTGAGCAGCCAGCGTGGCCAACATACCGTAAAAGCGCAGCCGCCACGGCGTGCCATGAATGGCGAAATAGACCCCATGCATGCATCGCCCCAAGGTCAGCAGCAGCGCAAGAACCGTCAGGGCGAGGGCATTGCCGCCTTGCATCTCGGCCAAACCCATCAGGATCAATGCAATGGGGATTTGTTCGGCCGCGTTTGCCTGACCCCGTATCGCCTTGGCCAAGGCGCGGTCATCGTTGTCGCCCATGACCACGCCACCGCGGCGTCTGAAAAGGATCACGCGATAGGTCAGCAACAAAAGTAGCAGGCCATTGGCAATGGCGGCGAGGCTGGTGACGGGTAAGTCGATCATGGGTGTTCCAAACGAAAAAGGGCCGGTGTCTCCACCAGCCCTCTCAAACCTATGAGGTCAAGTCTTACTCGCGGTTGCCGAACAGCTGCAGCAGGAACATGAACATGTTGATGAAGTCGAGATACAGGTTCAACGCGCCCATGATTGCAGACTTTGCCAGCCACTCTTGGTCACCGTGCGCGGCATGCGCAATATAGTCGTTCTTGATCTTCTGTGTGTCATAGGCGGTCAGACCTGCGAAGATCAGCACACCCAGGATCGAGATCGCGAACATGATTGCAGGGGACTGCAAGAAGATGTTGACGATCATCGCCACAACCAGACCAATCACACCCATGATCAGGAACGCGCCCCAACCAGAGATGTCCTTCTTGGTGGTGTAGCCATAAAGGCTCAGACCCGCGAAGGCGATCGAGGTGATCAGGAACACTTGCGCGATCGAGAAGCCGGTGAAGGCCACGAAGATCCACGCCATGGACAGACCCATGACAGCCGCGAAAGCGTAGAAGAATGTTTGTGCCGCAGCAGCCGAGAAGCGGTTGATCATGGCACCGAAGCCAAAGACCATCGCCAAAGGTGCAAACATCACGATCCAGCCCAGAATATTCGGGGACAGGGTGACAGGATCACGGAAAATGCCAAGCAGAGCCGGTGCTGTACCAACAGCCCATGCAACAGCGAATGTGATCAGCATGCCCACGGACATTGTGCCGTAGACCTTGTTCATGTGGGCGCGAAGGCCCGTATCGATCTCGGCCGCGCGGACTCCGCCGACCGTCCGGATCAGTTGTTCTTGAGCCATTAAAACCTCCAATTTAAACAGCGGCGCCGCGAAACGGCATCCTTGGTTGGAAATATTGGCAGGCGCACCTGCTATTTCAAGACCAATGACTACCAAATTGCGTAAATCTGATCGTTTTGCGCGGGAATGTCGCAGGGGAGGCCCTGCGACCGCCTATTTGCGCCAGTGGTTTGGTACATTCCACATGTTTTGCTGGGCCTCAGCCCGTGCATCTTGGCGGCTGATACCGATGTCTTGAAGCTGGTGATCGTCGAGTGCAAGCAGCTGCCGGCGCTGGCGCGCGATTGCGATCATGTTGTGCAGGCGGGTCCAGAGTGACAGGCGCTTTGCGGCAGGTGAAGCACAGATAATTTGCTGGTGGATGGAAACGGTCATAATATTCCCTTTCGTGATGAATTTGCAGTTTCGTATCTCGATGCTTGATATATAGAACGGGATTTGACATAAGGAAAATGAATGTAATTGAAAGCTAACATCAAGGTTTGTGATATGGCACGAAATCTGGATATGACGGCCCTGCGGTCTTTTGTGGCGGTGGCAGATACGGGCGGCGTCACGCGCGCGGCGGGAATGCTGAACCTGACGCAGTCCGCAGTTTCGATGCAGCTCAAGCGGCTTGAAGAATCACTTAATGTTGCCTTGCTGGACCGCACGGCCCGCACAATCGCGCTGACCCCCGCGGGCGAGCAGCTTTTGGGTTTTGCCCGCAGCATGCTGCGCACGAATGACGAGGTGCTGAGGCTTCTGACAGCCACCGAATTCGAAGGCGAGATCAAGCTGGGTGTCCCGCATGACATTATCTATCCCGTGATCCCTGCCGTCCTGAAACTCTTTGCCACCGAATTTCCCCGGATGCAGGTCAGGCTGATCTCTGCGCCGACGCGCAAACTGCTCAAGATGTTTGGCCGCGGCGAGGTGGATGTGATCCTGACCACCGAAGAGACCTGCGGACAGGGCGGTAAAGTTCTGGTCGAATTGCCACTGTTGTGGATCGGTGCGCAGGACGGTCAGGCATGGCGCAAAGAACCACTGCCGGTTGCCTTTTGCAGCAACTGCATCTTCCGCAGTGGCGTGTTGCAAGCCCTCAATGAACACGAAATCCCGTGGCATATGGCGGTGGATTCCGAGATGGACAATGCGGTTGAAGCAGCCGTAAGCGCCGATCTGGCCGTTCATGTGGCGCTCAAGGGCAGTTTGCCGCCCCATACCGAGGCGATTGACCACGGCGGGCTGTTGCCGGATCTCAAGCCGCAGAACATCAACCTCTATGTGCTGAAATCAGAGGATCAGGCGAGCATGGCCATGGCTGATATCATTCAGCGCTGCTATGCGACCCCGCAGATCGTGCCGCAGTTGCTTATGGCTTAACGACAACTTTTCCGGTCGATTTCCGGCTTCGCATCAGATCAAGCGCCTCGGCCGCCCGATCAAGGGGCAGAATATGACTGATATGTGGGTGCAGTTTCCCGTCGGCATGCCATTGCATCAGTTCGGCAAGGCTGTCGGTCAGTGCCTTGGGGTTGAACGCCAGATAGCCTCCCCAGTAAAAGCCGATGACAGTGATATTCTTGACCAGGATGATATTGGCCGGAATTTGCGGGATATCCCCGCTGGCAAATCCGATCACGATCACGCGGGCTTCACGGTTGCACGCGCCAAGAGCGGCCTTGAAAGCGGCCCCGCCAACGGGGTCATAGACAACGTCCGCCCCGCCCAGCGCCTTGATGGCGGCCTTGATGTCGTCGGTCTCACTGTCGATCAGGTGATCGGCACCTGCCGCCTGGGCCACCGCGAGTTTGTCCGCCCCGCGCGCCACCGCAATGACCTTGGCACCGATCGCTTTGCCGATTTCCACGGCTGTCAGCCCGACACCGCCCGCCGCTCCCAGAACAACCAGTGTTTCGCCCGCCCGCAACTGCGCCCGACGCGCCAGAGCCAGATGTGACGTACCGTAGGCCACCATAAAACCTGCCGCAATTTCATCAGACATCGTAACGGGGACGGGACGGCAAAGCGCTGCCGGAAAGACGCCCTTTTGCGCCATGCCACCTTGCCCACCAAAAACCGCAACCCTCGTACCAATTGCAGGAACAGCGACGCCGGGGCCATGCCCGATCACGGTGCCGCAGACCTCCATGCCCAAAGTGAAAGGCGGTTCAGGCGTGTCTTGATATGTGCCCTTGGCCATTAACAGGTCGGCAAAGTTTAACCCGCATGCAGCAATCTTAAGCAAAATTTCGCCTGCTCCCGGTGTTGGGTCTGGCACATCGCTCAAAGCGGGCTTTTCGCCAAAAGATGCAACTTGAAATGCGCGCATAGGCTCCGAATCCTCGTATTTATTGGTTCCGGACTCCTAACATGACAATGCCGCAAATTGTAAAACAGCGCTCTTTTCGAGCAAATATTCCAAAAGTTAGCGCAGGAACCTGTCTTTAAGGTCAGGACACGGGCTGCAACCGTTGCGTGTTTTGTGCTATTGTTGTCTTGCGAGAGTCGTAAGCGGGACAAGCTGTTACCCTCTGGGCGTCTCGCTTGTTGTATACCTAATGCTGGCATTGTTGTGCGCCATGCTCTTTTTATAGTGAGGAAGTTTGAATGAAACACCCGGTAGATGTCCATGTTGGCAAGCGGATCCGTCATCGTCGATGGATGAGCGGAACGACCCAACAACAACTCGCAGAGGCTGTCGGGATTAAGTTCCAACAGATTCAGAAATATGAGACCGGCATGAACCGCGTTAGTGCGTCTCGTCTTTGGGATATCTCTAAGGTATTGGATGTAAACGTTTCTTTCTTCTTTGAAGGTCTTGATGTGCAACCTGCTGCGGCGGGTACAGGCTCTGACATGCCAAGCGATATCCTGACCGATAAAGAGGCGCTGGAACTGCTGCGCTCCTATTATGCCATCCCTGAAAACCAACGCCGCCGTCTTTTCGATCTCGCGCGCGTACTAAGCGAAGCGGCCTAGCCTTTCTCTTGACCTATCATGCTGCACCGCGTTACCGCCAATGGCGGGCGTGGCGCAGATGAAGGACCTTGCGATGACAGCTGATCTCTCAACCCATGCGGAACTGATGCGCGTGGCCCATGCACTTGCCGATGCCGCGCGACCTGCGACATTGGCGTATTTCCGCGCATCGGAACTCGAAGCTGAAGACAAAGGTGTCATCGCATTTGACCCGGTCACAATCGCCGATCGCAATGCGGAACAAGCGATGCGTGCGGTGCTTGCCGCAGAGCGCCCGAAAGATGCGATATTGGGTGAAGAGTTCGGCTATCACGTTGGGACGAGCGGTCTGACATGGGTTCTTGATCCCATTGACGGCACCCGCGGCTATATCAGCGGCACGCCCACATGGGGTGTCCTGATTTCTGTCGCGGATGAAAGTGGCCCGCTTTTTGGCATCATCGATCAACCCTATATCGGCGAGCGTTTTGCGGGTGGTTTTGGCGTGGCCGAGGTCACGGGTCCGATGGGTCATGCCCGGTTGCAATGCCGGACCAACCGCAGGTTGGCGGATGCCACCATCATGACCACATTTCCCGAAGTGGGTGATGCGCTTGAAGGCCGAGCATTTCACGCGGTCGCCGGTCAGGCCAAATTGACCCGCTACGGCATGGATTGCTATGCTTATGCCCTTGTCGCCGCGGGCCAGGTCGATCTGGTGATCGAGGCGGGCCTCAATGCCTATGATATTCAGGCCCCGATTGCGGTAATCACCGCCGCCGGCGGCATCGTGACCGACTGGAATGGTGGTCCTGCGCATGAAGGCGGGCGTGTCCTCGCAGCCGCCAACCGTGATATTCACGCCGAAGCGCTGGCGATTTTGCAGTCCATCGCCAATGGCTGAAACCCTGATCAAAGACGCCGATGTCATTGTGACGATGGACGATCACCGCCGCGAATTGCAGCGCGCCGATCTGTTGATCCGCGATGGTGTGATTACCGAGGTCGGGCAGGGCTTGCGCGCAGAGAAGGCCACGGTGTTCAACGCAGGCGGCAAGATCGTCACGCCCGGCCTCGTCAACACGCATCACCATCTTTACCAAACACTGACCCGTGCTGTGCCGGGGGCGCAAGATGCGCTCTTGTTCGGCTGGCTCCAGCGGCTTTATCCGATCTGGGCGCGCTTTGGTCCGGAAGAGATGTTTGTTTCTGCGCAAGTCGGGTTGGCCGAACTCGCACTTTCCGGCTGCACCCTGACCTCTGACCACCTTTACCTTTACCCCAACGGTGCAAGGCTGGACGATACGATTGCCGCGGCACAAGAGGTAGGTATGCGCTTTCACGCCACGCGCGGTGCGATGAGCATCGGCGAAAGCGATGGCGGGCTGCCCCCTGACGCATTGGTCGAGAATGAGCGCGCCATTCTCGAAGACAGTATTCGCGTCATCGACGCCTTCCACGACCCCGATCCCGGCGCGATGGTGCGCGTCGGCGTGGCCCCTTGCAGCCCGTTTTCGGTCAGCCGCGACCTGATGCGCGACGCGGCCGTTCTTGCCCGCGACAAGGGCGTGATGATGCACACCCATCTGGCCGAGAATGACGAGGATATCGCCTATTCCCTCGCCAAATTCGGCTGCCGTCCGGGGCAATATGCCGAAGATCTGGGCTGGACCGGTGCCGATGTCTGGCACGCCCATTGCGTGAAACTGGACGGGCAAGAGATCGACCTCTTTGCCCGCTCGCGCACCGGTGTGGCCCATTGCCCCTGTTCCAATTGCCGCCTCGGGTCGGGGATCGCACCGATCCGCCAGATGAGGGACGCAGGCGTGCCGGTCGGTCTGGGCGTCGATGGCTCTGCCAGCAACGACATCGGCAATCTGGTGGCAGAGGCCCGACAGGCGATGCTTTTGCAGCGCGTCCAGAACGGCGCCGATGCGATGTCTGCCCGCGAAGCGCTTGAAATCGCGACACGCGGCGGAGCGCAAGTGCTGGGCCGCGACGATTGCGGGCAGCTTGCCGTTGGCAAACGCGCCGATATCGCGATCTGGAATGCGCAGGCGGTGGAGAATGCAGGATCATGGGACCCTGCCGCCTTGCTGCTGGCCGGCCCCGCCAAAGTTGACGCCCTGTTCGTCGAAGGTCGTCAAATCGTGGCCGAAGGCCAGATGATCACCATTGATATGGGGCGCCTGATCGCAAGGCAAAACAGCCTTGCGGCGAAACTGGCAAGCTAGCGGGGCGCGCTTTGTCTGGCCCTAGGCCTGGCGCTGCGCACCTGCAACCCAGACATCCTTGATCGCCCGATCATCACCCATCATGATCGTCGGAAAGAGCGCATCCCAAAGATCAGTTGCCCGCGCCGCCCGCTGCGCAATGGCAGGTGTCGATTGCAGATCCAGCACCGTGATATCGGCCATCGCGCCGGCACCCAGATGCCCGATCTGCCCCCCCATCTTGAGCGCCTCCGCCGACCCCTCGGTTGCCAGCCACATCAGTTGCGCCGGATGCAGGGCGACCCCGCGCAACTGCCCGATTTCATAGGCCGCAGCCATCGTGCGCAGCATCGAAAAGGACGACCCGCCGCCGGTATCTGTGGCCAAACCAACCGAGACAGAGGCTTTGGCCAGCCCCATCAGATCAAACAGACCCGACCCGATAAATGTATTGGATGTCGGGCAATGGACGACCGCCGCTCCCAGCTCTGCCAACCGCGCAATCTCGCGTGGTTCCAGATGGATCGCATGGCCATAAAGGCCGCGCGCCCCCAAAAGGCCGAAGGCCTCGTAGGTATCAAGATAGTCGCGCGCATCAGGGAACAGCTCTTGCACCCAGGCAATCTCGGGGAGTTGTTCGCTCAGATGGGTTTGCATCAGGCAGTCGGGATTTTCCGCCCAAAGTGCGCCCAGGGCGGCCAGTTGATCCGGCGTTGACGTGGGGGAAAACCGCGGCGTGATGGCATAGGTGGCGCGACCCGACCCATGCCACTTTTCCAGCAGGGTCTTGCTGTCGTCATAGGCCGACTTTGCCGTATCGCGCAGGCTGTCGGGCGCGTTGCGATCCATGCAGGTCTTGCCCGCGACCACGGCCATATTGCGTGCAGCGGCCGCCTCAAAGAACGCATCGACACTGGCGGGATGGATCGTGCAGAAACTGGTCAGCGTCGTGGTGCCATGCGCCAGTGCCAGATCCAGTGTGCGCCCGGCCACTTCGGCGGCATAGGCCGCATCGCCAAAGCGGCTCTCTTCGGGGAACGTATAGGTATTGAGCCAGTCAATCAGCTGCTTGCCCCAGCTCGCGATGATCCCCGTCTGCGGATAATGCATATGGGCATCGACAAACCCTGCGGTGATCAGCCCCGCGCCGTAATCAGTGACGACGGCATCTGGGTGTGCGCTCTGCAAAGCGGCCCCGTTGCCTGTGGCGACAATACGGCCCCCGTCAATCAGCACACCCCCTGCGCTGTCGTAGCTTACGGCCTCCGTCCAATCCCCTGTCAGAGGATTGCCACAAAAGCCAAGGGTTTGGCCCAAAAGTAATGTCTTTGTCATAGGTTCAGCATAAGTGTCGGCGTGACCGGGGTAAATCGCCCAAATCAACGTTGTGCCTCGGGTCTGAAACACTATGTTGATGAGGGCAACAAGGACGGATGATGGCAGAACCGGACGACACCAGCGAAGTCGAAGCTTTCGGTATTACCGACCGTCTGGTCAGTGATGTCATGGAGGCTGTGGCGCAAGAGGATGGCGCCACCATCAGTGGCTTGCTTGACCATCTGCACCCCGCTGACGTCGCCCACCTGCTGGAACAGATCAACACCCGCGACCGCCGCGACCTGCTGACCGTCTGGCCTGGTGGTCTTGACGGTGACATCCTGTCAGAACTTGACGAAAGCCTGCGCGAAGAAGTCATCGACCAGCTTGAACCCGCCGAACTGGCAGAAGCGGTCCGTGATCTGGACAGTGATGATGTCGTCGATCTGGTCGAATATCTGGACGAGGAACAGCAAACCGCTGTTCTTGATGCGCTGGATGCCAGCGACCGGGTCGTGGTCGAACAGGCGCTCTCCTACCCCGAAGAATCCGCCGGACGGCATATGCAATCCGAACTGGTGCGCGCGCCAGAGCATTGGACCGTAGGCGACGCAATTGATTTTCTGCGGTCTGACGTTGTGCTGCCGGATCAGTTTTACCACATGATTCTGGTCGACCCACGGCTCAAGGCCACCGGCTATGTCACCCTTGGCCGCATCCTCAGCCATCCGCGTACCAAAGCCCTGCGCGATCTGGCAGAGCCCACATTCCGCACCTTCAACGTCAATCAGGACGTGGAAGAGGTGGCGCAAGCGATCAACCACTATCACATGATCACCGCACCCGTGGTGGATGACGACGACCGGATCGTCGGCGTGATCACCATCGACGACGCCATGGCCTTTCTGGAAGAAGAAGCCGAAGAAGACCTGTTGCGCCTTGCCGGTGTCGGCGAAGGCAGCCTGTCGGACCGCGTGATCGAAACGACGAAACAGCGGTTCCCGTGGCTCGCGGTCAACCTTGTCACCGCTATTCTTGCGTCGCTTGTCATCTCCTTGTTCGAGGAAACGATTGCCGTGCTCGTGGCTTTGGCCGTGCTGATGCCAATCGTGGCCTCGATGGGCGGGAACGCGGGGACCCAGTCGCTGACCGTGGCCGTCCGTGCGCTTGCCACGCGCGATCTGACCACGGCCAACGTCTGGCGCGTCATCAAGAAAGAGGTGCTTGTCGGCCTGATCAACGGGTTGATCTTTGCGGTCGTGATGGGTGTCGTGGGTGTCGTCTGGTTCGGCTCGCCGATGCTGGGTGTGGTGATCGCTGTGGCGATGGTGATCAATCTGGTTGTGGCAGGGCTTGCGGGCACCGGTATCCCGATCATCCTTGAACGGATGGGGGTTGATCCTGCCCTTGCCTCGGGCGCTTTCGTGACGACCGTCACCGATGTCGTCGGCTTCTTTGCCTTTCTGGGCCTTGCCGCATTGTGGCTCCTGTGATCGACAAATCCGCCGCACGGCAAGCGGCCTTTGCGCGGCGCAAGGCGGCGCATCGCCCTGATGCGGCCACGGCCGGTTCCCTCAGCGAAGTGCTGGCTGGCTATCGCGGAGTGCCGCTGGCAGGCTACATGGCCATGCGCACAGAGATCGACCCAACCCCCGCGATGGAAGAAGCTGCAGCCCATGGGCCGGTGGGCGTGCCGGTCATCTTGGGTGCGGGCCAGCCGCTGAAGTTCCGCCTGTGGGAGCCGGACTGCGCGATGATCAAGGGCGAATTCGGCGCGCTGATCCCCGAAAGTGGCGACTGGATGATCCCGCAAATCGTGATCGTGCCGCTGGTGGCCTTTGACCGGAACGGGGGGCGCTTGGGCTATGGCGGCGGCTTTTACGACCGCACGCTGGCACAACTGCGCGCCACGCAACCCACAATGGCCATCGGGTTCGCTTATGCGGCGCAGGAAGACCCTGATCTCCCGCTTGAATCCACAGATCAACCGCTCGATCTGATCGTGACCGAAAACGGGATCATCACACCATAAAGGCACCGCCCCCAGCTTCTTTTGTTCAAAAATACCTCGGGGGAGGCCGCAGGCCGGGGGCAGCGCCCCCTCGACCGTTCCGCACGGGGACCTAGCTCTCGGAAAACGCCGCCATCACCTCGTCAGAGGCTTCAAAATTCGCGGTCACACGCTGCACGTCGTCATCTTCTTCCAGCGTATCCAAGAGCTTCATCAGCTTGGTCAGCCCGTCCGCATCCACTTCGGTAGTCATGTTGGGCTTCCAGATCAGCTTGGTCGATTCAGACTCGCCCAAAACAGCCTCAAGCGCGCTTGCCACCTCGTTCAGGTCCGTATCGGCGCAATAGATGACGTGGTTGTCTTCGTCGCTTTGCACATCCTCTGCGCCCGCCTCGATCGCGGCCATCATGACAGTATCCGCATCACCGACAGAGGCGGCATAAACCACCTCGCCCTTGCGGTCGAACATGAACCCGACCGATCCGGTCTCGCCAAGGTTGCCGCCATTCTTGGTGAATGTGGACCGCACGGTCGATGCCGTGCGATTGCGGTTATCCGTCATCGCCTCGACAATCACGGCGACTCCGCCGGGTCCATAACCCTCATAGCGGATTTCGTCATAGTTTTCTGCATCCCCGCCTTGGGATTTCTTGATCGCGCGATCAATCACGTCCTTGGGAACAGAGCTGGATTTCGCTTCTTTCACGGCAAGGCGCAAGCGCGGGTTCTTGTCGGGGTCCGGATCGCCCATTTTGGCGGCCACTGTGATTTCCTTGGCAAGCTTGGAAAACAGCTTGGAGCGCAGCTTGTCCTGACGCCCTTTACGGTGCTGAATATTCGCCCATTTGGAGTGGCCAGCCATCTCAAACCTCTTATGATCCGGAGTAAATCTGCGCCTCTATAAGGCATCTCGCGCCAGGCCCGCAACCCCGTGCTAAAGCGGCCAGATGAAGGGGATGACAAAGGACACGATAGGGGCCAGCGACAGGTTCAGCGGAATGCCGAACTTCAGAAAATCCGAAAATTTATAACCGCCGGGCCCATAGACCAGCGTATTGGTCTGATAGCCGATGGGCGTGGCAAAGCTCGCACTTGCCGCAATCATCACCGCCACGACAAGCGGGCGGGGATCGACGCCCAAGGCGCTGGCCAAGCCAATCGCGATCGGGGTCATGACCACGGCGACGGCATTGTTGGACACCAGTTCGGTCAGGACTGAGGCCAGCATATAGACCGCCAGCACCACAAAGAACGGCGGCAAAACCAGCATCGCGGGCGAGAGCGTATCTGCGATCATCGCCACAGCGCCCGAGGATTGCAGCGCAGAGCCGACCCCCAGCATCGCAAAGATCAGCGCCAGCAGGCGGCCATCGACATAGGAAAACGCCTCTTCCGCGTCGATGCAGCCGGTCATCAGCACCAGCGTCACGCCGATCATCGCCAGCATCAAAATCGGGGCCACCCCGAAGGCCGCCAGCACCACAACCCCCAGCAAAACCCCAATCGCCACAGGCGCGCGGTTGCGGCGGTACGCCCGCTGCGAGGGGACAGAGACATCACCCAGGTTCATATCCTCTGCAAGCCGTTGAATATCCGCAGGCGCACCTTCCAGCAGCAGCGTATCTCCCACGCGAATGATCATCTCGTCCATCTGCTGGCTGATGTTCGATTCCCGCCGGTGCACCGCAAGCGTATAGACCGCATAGCGGCGGCGCAGGCGCATCGCGCCCAATTTGCGGCCCACCATCTTGCAGTTGGGCGTAATCAGCACCTCGACCGTGGTGGTTTCCACCGCCGAGACCTGATCAACACGGCGCAATTCCTTGTTGTTCTGCAGCGACAGCAGTTCGGTCATTTCAGTGCGCAGCACCACACGGTCACCCACTTGTAGGGTCACGACCTTCAGGTTGCGCCGCAAAGAGGTATCCCCCCGCACCACGTCGATCAGCCGTACACCGTCGCGTTTGAACAACTGCACATCGGTGACCTCGCGCCCGATCAGGTTGCTGTCGGGGGGAATGACCGCCTCGGAAAAGAAGCGCATTTTGGAGCGGTCCGACAGCATCGTCGCCATGCTCGCCCGATCCGGCAACAGGCGCGGCCCCATGAAGAAAAGATAGGTAAAGGTCCATGCGACCACGACTATGCCGACGGGCATGATCTCTAGGATGCCGAAAGGGTCCATGCCGGATGCCCGTGCGACACCATCCACCAGCAGGTTGGTCGAGGTGCCCAGCAGCGTGAGTGTTCCACCCACAATGGCCGCATAGCTGAGCGGGATCAGCAACTTGGACGCCGAGGTGCCAAGTGTCCGCGCCAATTGCACAAAAACGGGGATCATCACGACCACAAGCGGCGTGTTGTTCATGATCGCACTGGCCAAAGCGACGAACAGCAAACTGCCCCCGATGGCGCGCGCGGGGCTGATCTTTGCTTGGCGTTCGACCAGTTGCGTCATCGCGTTCAAGGCACCCGTGCGCACCAAGGCCCCCACGATGATGAACATCGCCGCAATCGTCCAAGGGGCGGGGTTGGCCAGCGCCATGACAGCGGCATCATAGGGCAGAACGCCCGTGACCAGCAGGATCGTCACGCCGATCATGGCCACAACCTCGGTCGGATAGACTTCGCGCAGGAACATCACAAACATGCCCACGACAACGGCCATCGTGAGAAGTGCGCCCTGCATCTGCGTCAGTTGAACAAAATCACCCATGGGCGACAGTCTTGCCGACCTCTGCTTGTTCGGCAACCCGGGGTTGGACCAGCATCAGGCCAAAGGCCATGCAGAGCAAGGCAAGCCAGACCCAAAGGCTATAGCTCTCGCCCAGTAGCAGCATCGCCCAAAGCACCCCTGATCCGGTGACAAGATAGCTGACTTGCCCCGCGAATACCGCACCCGCGCGCCCCACCAGCCAGACATAGCCGGTATAGACGACCACATGGATGATCGAGGTCGTGACCATCGTGGCATCAGCAAGGATAAAGGGGGCTGATGGAACAAAGAACTGTCCGCTGCCCAAGGCCAGTGGCAAGGCAATCACCGTGCCGATCGCCGAGGCCCCGAACAGGACCTGCACCGGATCAAGCCCCGCCGTCCCCCATTTCGCAAGGATGTTCCCCTCACAGGCATAGCAAAACGGGGCCACCAGCGCCAAAGGCAGAAAGGCGATCATCGCCCGTTCGGGCAGGCTTGCTTCGGGCAGGGCGATAAAGGCGACGCCCATCAGTCCAAGGATCAGCCCCAGCAAACGGCGGAGCGAGAAATGGTCGTTGCCAAGGGCAAGTGCGATGGGAAAGGCCATCATCGGGATCGAGGCGATCACGATCGACATGATGCCAGCGGGCAGATGAAATGCGGCGCGGTAGCTGGCCGTATTTGGAATGAGCGTTCCCAGCACAGCAACCATGAGCCAAAGGGCGAGTGTCTTGGCCGACACCGGCAGGCGGCCAATTTGGCGCCAGCGCAGCGTGCCCAGTAGCACCGCACCAATCAGCAGTTGCCAAAACACGATACCCAAAGGCTGATAGCCGGACATGACGGTGATCTTCGTCAAAGGCTGGGTTAACCCCCAGCCTGTGCCAAGCATCACCAAGATCAAGGTCAACCGCGCGCGTTCAGGGTTCATGCAGGGCCAGCCTGTGCAAGGCGGCCGCCTTGGCGCACCATCTCGACGCGGGTGGCCTTGCCGGTCCGGTCGTCGGTTTCGACGTAAAGGCCCGATAGCGTCGCCTCTTCGGCTGCCGGTGCAAAGCGCGCCTTGGGCATGCCTGTGATAAAACGGCGCAAAGGTTCGACCTTATCCATGCCAATGACCGAGTTGTAGTCACCGCACATACCGGCATCGGACTGATAGGCCGTGCCTCCGGGCAGGATCATCGCATCAGCGGTCGGGACATGGGTATGGGTGCCCACAACGATGCTGGCACGGCCATCGCAAAAATGGCCTGTCGCCATCTTTTCCGATGTGGCCTCGCAGTGGATGTCGATCAGGCTGGCGTTCACTTGGCCTCCCATCGGGTACTGGCGCAAGACCGCATCCAGCGCCGAGAAAGGATCATCAAAGGGGCGCTTCATAAAGACCTGACCCAGCACTTGCGCAACAAGGACCTTGCGGCCACCGGGGGCGGGAAACACCCGCGCACCCACACCGGGGGCGGCCTTGGAGTAATTGATCGGGCGGATGATGCGCGGCTCTTTTTCGATATAGGCCAGCATGTCTTTTTGATCAAAGGCGTGATCGCCCAGGGTCACAACGTCTGCGCCTGCCTCGAAAAGCAGCTTGGCATGTTCGCCGGACAGGCCCATGCCAGAGGTCGCGTTCTCGCCGTTCACAACGACAAAATCCAGCCGCCATTCGGTGCGCAGCCGGGGCAGGTGAGTGGTAATAGCAGCCCGACCGGATCGGCCCATGACATCGCCAAGAAAGAGTATCTTCATACACTCCGTGTTACGGGCTGCGGGGGTTTTCATCCAGCGCTTTTTGCACCCTGCGCGCTTGCCATTGCCACAGGTTGGTGCAACGGATGTCGCATGACACCTCAAGCAGCATCACGCCCCATTGTCGGCATCTTCTGGATGGCCTTTACCGGCGTGATGTTTGTGGCCGTGACAGCGATCGTGAAACATGTCGGAAGCGGCGTACCTGCCGCGCAGGCCGCGTTCTTACGCTATGCGCTGGGGCTGGTGTTCCTGCTGCCGATGATCAAGCCGATCATGGCGGCGCATTTGACCATGCGGCAGAAAAAACTCTTCTGGTTTCGGGGTTTTGTCCACACTTTGGCGGTGATCTTGTGGTTCTTTGCCATGGCACGGATTCCCATCGCGGAAGTGACCGCGATGAATTACCTCTCGCCGGTCTATGTCACGCTGGGCGCGGCCCTGTTTCTGGGTGAACGCCTGCCGCCGCGCCGGTTGATCGCGGTCATCATCGCACTGATCGGGGCGATGATCATCCTGCGTCCCGGTGTCAAAGCGATCGAGCCCGGTCATATCGCGATGCTGGGTACGGCTGTTCTTTTTGCCGCAGGGTATCTGACGGCCAAACAACTCTCGGGCGAGGTCTCTGCTGCGGTTGTGGTGGGGATGCTGTCAATCACTGTGACCGTCGGTCTGGCCCCTTTTGCGCTGGCCGTCTGGGTGACGCCGACGCTGGAACAACTGGGCTGGCTGTTTCTGGTCGCCTGCTTTGCGACCGCCGGGCATTATTCCATGACCTTGGCCTTTGCTGCGGCCCCTTTGACGGTCACGCAGCCCGTCACATTCCTTCAGCTTGTCTGGGCTGTGGCACTGGGCGCGATTGTCTTTGGTGAAGCGGTCGATGGCTGGGTGATCTTCGGCGGTGCTGTCATCATGGCCTCGGTCAGCTTTATCACATGGCGCGAGGCGATCGCACGGCGCAAGATCACGCCGGTGGTGACTGAAACCAAGTTCTGAAAAGCGCCTCGCGGCGCTGCCTCCGGCGGGGATATTTTTACTCGGAAGAAGGCGGGGTCAGACGCGCCAGAAGCGAGCTTTGCGTGACAATCCCGACGGGCTGGCCGTTTTCCACCACTTGCAGATTGGTTCCGTCGATCAGGTGCATGATCTCCTGTACGGGCGTTTCCACGTCGATCGGGGTGCCGTCAGCCGTGCCCGCGGTCATCACATCGCGTGCGGTCAACACGCCAAGCGGGTTCATATGCGCCACGAATTCCGCCACATAGCCATTGGCGGGGTTGGTGAAAATATCGCGCGGCGTGCCGCATTGCACGATGCGACCGCCCTCCATGATCGCGATGCGGTTGCCCAGTTTAAAGGCCTCGTCCAGATCGTGGCTGACAAAGATGATCGTGCGCCCGCGCTGTTTTTGCAGGTCCAGCAG
>NZ_JANQTS010000142.1 GCF_030731595.1 Yoonia sp. | reverse complement strand
CTGGCCGACAAGGGTTATTTCAGCGGTGTCGAGATTGCCACCTGCGACAAGGCGGGCATCAAGGTGACCATGCCGCGCCCGGAGACCTCGGGCAATCGCAAGAAGGGCATGTATGTGAAGGCTGACTTCAAGTATGACCCTGACCGCGACGTCTATATCTGCCCGACAGGAGATGCGCTGACCTATCGTTACACGCGCGAGGAAGACGGCCTCCAGGTCCGGCGATACTGGACCAATGAATGCCAGCACTGTCCCGTGAAATCACGCTGCACCACGGGCAAGGAGCGCCGGGTCACCCGGTGGGAATACGAGCATCTGGTGGACGAGATGCGCGACAGGCTGCGCAGCGCCGATGATCCGATGACCCTGCGCCGCAGCACGGTCGAGCATCCTTTCGGGACGATCAAGGCCTGGATGGGGACAACCCATTTCCTGATGCGCCGCCTGAAAAACGTGCGCACCGAGATGGCGCTGAACGTGCTGGCCTACAACATCAAGCGCATGGTCGCCTTGGTCGGGATCAAGCGGCTGATGGCGGCGATGCCCGCCTGAAAGAGGAAAAATCGCTCCCCAAAACCGGCCAAACTGCCCTCATCGGCGCAATATCCGCGCCACCGGCGGGTTGCATGAACCCGATCAGGCCAAAAGGCCTGCTACGAAACCATCACATCGCAAGCCGCTCTTGGCGCGAGAGTTTCCGCACAGCCTCGGCCCAGAGCCGACATTCATGTCGGCTTCAGCAGAAGGCCGTTTGCAGCCGGCTGCGTTTTGTTAACACGACTATCGTGGCGACGAGACTCTAAACACTTATCTTGGATACAAAAGGTCTTTTCTCGGCAAGCTGCGCGCCCTGAGGTGGGTCAGCACACAACCACCGTCGCGACACATCTCCGTACACTTCGCCTCGCGACGCCAGCAACGCTCACGGGCGTCAGCGGGCGCCCTACGATAGCATGGGCGGGAAGGCCGATCCCAAGCTTTCCGGTGGCAATGAAACTTGCGCCAATCTCGATGGTCCCCATCGCGGTGAGCAGCACGGCGCTGACCAGTACGATCCGCTTCAGCATTCAGTTTCCTTTCTCGGTCATAAAGATTCCACCAACCTCGCTGAGGTTTGGCACGTCTTTCACGTCAACTTTTTCCATCCCCGCCGGCGCCTCGAAGGCGAACGCGGGCTCGATACCACCGCTGCCCCAAGCCGAGAACTCGAGCATGTACTGGGGCCAGCCCTCAATCGCTCTGGAGGTGATCACGAAGCGACACGGATGCGCAACATCGCCCTGGGCGACCCAGATCTGCCAATCCACCTCGGCAGACCGGAACGCGAGGTGATCGCATTCCTCTCCGCGAATAACGCCGCTGCCGAGATCGCGCACGTCGGTCACGTCGGCGAGCAGGACCTCGCCCGCGTCGCTGGACAGCAGATCGGCGGCCGGCAGCGGAATGAGGTACTGCTCTCTGAGTGTGTCGATCAGGTCGTCCACAGTGCCGGAGACGCTCGCCTCCCCGTAGACGTTTGCGTCGTGATTGGCGACCGACAACGCCTGCCCGTTGAAGATCATCTCGACCGTGGCAAAGCCGCCGTGCCGCCAAAAGCGGATCTTGTCCGGCCGCTCCAAGGCGACGCTGCCAGAGCTCGCGATCGCGACTTTGCTGCCATCCGTCGTGACGACTTCGATGGTCGAATCGACGTCGAAAGACAACGATTTCTGTGCCCCGAGGTAGTCCGTCATTGCCGCCAGGATGGCGCGCGCTTGAGCCTCGTCCGCCCTGACAGACGTGGCCTGCACGCCGACCATCAAGAGCCCGAGGACAAGCGCCGACACGGCTCCCTTGC
>NZ_JANQTS010000141.1 GCF_030731595.1 Yoonia sp. | reverse complement strand
TTAGCAGCATAGAAAACGTGGCCATTAGCCGAAAAGCTGCCAACGTCGGGTTTGCCCCCTTTGCGGGACATCCCCCCTAAAACTCCCCCAGATAGGCCACAAGTATATCCAGCGCCGCTTGCAGGTCGTCCTTTTCGACCATCTCGGTTACTGTGTGGATGTACCGCGTCCCCACCACGATCCCGACCGCCCGCGCGCCTGCTGCGGCTTGTTGGGCGGCAGCCCCGTCTTGACCGCCTGCGGCCAGCATCGTGCGCTGATAGGGGATCTTTTTCTTGATGGCGAGCGCCTCGATCTCGGCCACCAGTGCTTTGTCGGCGATGAAGGAACTGTCGCGCACGTGTAGGCCAAAGCCTTTGCCTTGGACGGTGGTTGTGTCCTTTTCGGGGATGCCGGGGGTGTCGCAGGCCAGTGTAACGTCGATGCCCAACCCGATGTCGGGTTTGATTGCATAAGCTGCCGTGCGCGCGCCGCGCAGGCCGACCTCTTCCTGACAGGTAAAGGCCACGTGGATTTCCGCACCGCGCCCTTTCTTGCCCAAGGCCCGGATCGCTTCTATCCCCAGCCAGCAGGCGATGCGGTTGTCGAGCGCTTTGGACACGAATTTGTCGCCCATTTCGAGGAAGGGTTCGTCCATTACGACATAGTCACCGATCTTGACGATGTCCTTGGCGGCCTTGCCCATCCCCAGATCAACAAAGAATTCGCCCACTTCGGGGACTTTCTTGCGGTCATCGGGGGCAGAGATATGGATCGGCTTGCCGCCGGGGTTCATCACACCTTTGAAATCGCCCGCATCGGTGCAGACGAGGACGCGGCGCGAAAACAGGTTGCGAGGGTCGAACCCGCCAACCGGTTGCAGGTAAAGAAAGCCGTTCTTGTCGATATGGCTGACCAGAAAGCCGATCTCGTCCATGTGGCAGAGCAGCATGATCTTGGGCGCGTTCTTTTTCTTTGCATCACGACGGCAAAGCAGTGATCCCATCGGATCGGTCCCGATGTGGTCAAAGAGGTCCTTGATTTCCGCCGTGATCAGGTCGCGTACCCGGTCCTCGTGGCCCGGCACGCCGGGCATTTCGCAAAGCCGTTTGAGAAGGTCGGTGTTCATCGGGTGCTCCTTTGTTACGCAGCAAAGTGAGTGCTTGTCGGGAAGAAGGCAATTATCCCCATGAAATTTTTGTGGCAGACCAGTTATCCCCAAAAAATTGCTTTACAGAAGTCCCTATTACGGGCCACGATATGTAGTAGGGGATAAAGGTGAACAACACCCTCCCTAGAGCAGGCACCTAGCGCTTGGGCACTGCCATGACCCATGCGCCAACGCAGTGAGGCCAAGCAGATGGCATTGTCCGAACATTACCTCGAGGCTGATGATCTTCACCCGATTGATCTGGTAGAGCACATCGCAGAACACCACGAATGGGAATTTGACCGCATTCACGACGACCAGATCGCGATGGCGGTTGAAGGCCAATGGCGCACTTACTCCATCACGCTTGCATGGTCAGGCTATGACGAGACTTTGCGTCTGATTTGTACCTACGAGATGGAGCCACCAGAGGACCGGATGCCGGTTCTGTACGAGACGCTCAACACGATCAATGACCGCTGCTGGGCAGGTGCATTTACCTGGTGGGATGAACAAAAGCTGATGGTTTATCGCTATGGGTTGATGTTGGCAGGCGATCAGGTCGCCGGTCCGGATCAGATTGACACGATGATCAAGGCGGCGGTTTCGGCGTGCGAGCAGTATTATCCGGCGATCCAGCTTGTCACATGGGCTGACAAGACACCCGAACAGGCCGTTCAGGTCGCGATCGGCGGCGCTTACGGGCGCGCGTAATTTTAAGCGTAAGGTGGGTTTAAACCCACCTTACCTTTGGCTAACCTCTTGAAAAAACGCCAAGAGGTTCTTCCATGGATATGAATGATGTTGCAAAGCGCGGGCTGGTCTTGCTGGGATGTGGCAAGATGGGTTCCGCGATGCTTGCGGGCTGGTTGCGCAATGGTTTGCCACCTGCATCTGTTTGGGTCATGGACCCCAAACCGTCAGACTGGCTCAAGGCGCAAGGCGTGAATATTGGTGGTGATCTTCCCACAAACCCTGCAATTGCGATCATCGCCGTCAAGCCACAGATGATGGCCGCCGCTTTGCCCGATGTGAAAATCTTTGGCAACGGTCAGACCCTTGTGATCTCCATCGCCGCAGGAACGCCGATTGCCACGTTCGAAAAGATGCTCGGCGACGCGACCCCGATTATCCGCGCCATGCCCAATACGCCTGCCGCAATTGGCCGGGGCATCACCGCCTTGATCGGAAACGCCAAAACCAGCCCCGATGATATGGATCTCGCAGAGGCCCTCTTGTGGTCCATCGGCCAGACGGTCCGTCTTGAAAATGAAGGTCAGATGGATGCTGTCACGGCTGTCTCCGGCTCTGGCCCCGCTTATGTCTTTCATCTGATCGAGACTTTGGCCGCCGCCGGCGTTGCCGAAGGCCTGCCTGCTGATCTGGCGATGCAGTTGGCCACCGCCACTGTCGGAGGCGCCGGAGAACTGGCCGAGGACGTGGATGAAACCCCCGAACAATTGCGCATCAATGTGACCTCGCCCAATGGGACGACACAGGCCGCCCTTGAGGTTCTGATGGACCCGGACACCGGATTTCCCTCCTTGTTGCGCCGCGCCGTTGCCGCCGCCGCCGCCCGCTCGCGCGAGTTGGCCAATGAGTGAGATCACATTTGACGACTTTATGAGGGTCGATGTCCGTGTCGGCACGGTGTTGCGCGCAGAACCCTATCCCGAGGCCCGCAAACCTGCCATCAAGCTGTGGATCGATTTCGGCGAAGAGCTGGGCGAGAAAAAGACATCGGCCCAGATCACAGCCCATTATCAGCCCGAAACCTTGATTGGCCGCCAAGTGCTGGCTGTCGTGAATTTTCCACCCCGCCAGATCGGTAAGTTCATGTCCGAGGTTCTGGTTCTTGGTATGCCGGACGAAAATGGCGAAGTCGTTCTTGTAGGCCCTGACCAGCCTGTGCCTTTGGGAGGGCGTTTGCATTGAAAAAACTTCTCATCACCCGCCGTTTGCCCGAGGCGAACCTTGCCGCAGCCCGCGCGCGCTATGACGTCACTCTGCGCGAGACCTCAGAGGGTTTGACAGTTGCCGAAGCGGCGGCAGCCTTGCGTGATTACGACGCGATCTTGCCGACCTTGGGTGATCAATTCGTGGCTGCGGCCTTTGAAGGCGAAATCCGCTGCGGCGTGCTGGCCAACTTTGGTGTGGGCTATAACCATATTGATGCTGTTGCGGCGGCAAAGGCGGGTGTAGCGGTCTCCAACACCCCCGATGTGGTCACTGATGCGACCGCTGATATTGGCATGACCCTGATCCTGTCCACCTGCCGCCGTGCAGGCGAGGGCGAGCGCATGGTCCGTGCGGACAAATGGGGCGGCTGGGGCCCGACGCAGATGCTGGGCACGCATGTAACCGGTAAGACCGTGGGCATTGTTGGCATGGGCCGCATTGGTCAGGCGGTCGCCCGCCGTTGCCACTATGGGTTCGAGATGCCGGTTTTGTTTTTCAATCGCTCGCCCAAGGCAGTGGATCTGCCCGCCCGCCAAGTCGCGACTTTGGCGGAATTGATGGCGGCCTCTGATATCATTGTCGTGACGGTTCCCGGTGGTGGCGCCAATACCAAGATGATCGACGCCGCAGCCTTGGCCGCGATGAAACCAACAGGCATTTTCGTCAA
Organism: Yoonia sp.; assembly: GCF_030731595.1. Classification (GTDB taxonomy): domain Bacteria; phylum Pseudomonadota; class Alphaproteobacteria; order Rhodobacterales; family Rhodobacteraceae; genus Yoonia. Next base: position 25,987 of record NZ_JANQTS010000141.1, on the reverse strand, counting down.
TATCGCCCGGGGTGATGTGGTGGACGAGGATGCCCTGATCGCGGCCCTGCAATCGGGCCAGATCGCCGGTGCGGGTCTCGACGTCTTTGCCAAAGAACCATTCGTCCCTGATGCATTCCGCGCGATGGAGAATGTCGTGCTTTTGCCGCATCTGGGCACTGCCGCTCTCGAAGTGCGCGAGGCAATGGGGCAGATGGCCTTGGACAATATTATCGCATGGGACGAAGGGCGTCCCTTGCCGCAGGCGGTTTAAGGCAAAGGTCACTTTTCAAGAGGGCAGACTGTTGACCCGAGAAGACGTTATCGAGACCATCAAGACTGCAACGATCGACGTGCCTGACATCCGGGCGCTGTTTCTTGGCGGCAGCTACGGGAATGGGATGGCAGATGCGTTTAGTGATATTGATTTTGTCCTTGTCGCCCAAGATGGTGCGACGGACGCCATTTCAGAGGTCTGGCGCAAAGCTGTTGGCCAGACGGGCACGATTGTTCTTTGGTGGGATCGCAAGACTGTCCCTGTCCTGATCAATGCGATCACCACAGACTGGACCCGGACAGATGTGTTGATCCTGAAGGAGGACCAATTGGCGCAGTATGCGCAGAACATGCTAATACCGCTTTTTGATCACGACGGCCTGTTTGAACGACTGCCGGACAAGCTGCCCGAAGCCGCGCCACAGATTGGGAAATGGCGGTATCAGTTCGAGGATTTCATCCGCATCTTGGGTCTTTTGCATCTGGCTGTCGGTCGCGAGGAATACATCAATGGTGTTCTGGGTATCTTCCATTTGCGCAACTATCTGGTGGAGCTCCTGATTGCACAGACCAATGCCCCCAATCGGGGTGGGGTCTTGCACCTGAACCGACTTTTGACGGAAGAACAGAAGGATTTACTCACGTCTTTGCCGCCCCCACGGCCAGAACGGGACGCCATGATCGCGGCACATCTGGCCTATGCGCAGGCCTATCTGCCGCGCGCTCGCCGCATGGCGGACCGGCTGGGCGTTGACTGGCCCGAAGATTTCGAAGCGGCGACATGGGCGCAACTTAAAACGGCGCTTTCAATCACGCGCCCCTATTGAGGCGAAACATCAATGACAGTTTGTCGCGATGATCTAGGCTGGATCGTCTTTAAATGTCGCAGTATATGCACACTGTTATGACACGCATACTGACACCATTTTGCAAGCTTTCGGTCGTCTTTGCCCTTTTGGTCGCGATGGCCGGAACGGGGTTCGCGCATCGCGTCACACCGCAGGATGTGGACCAAAGCCTGCAGTCCTATCTGGCTGCTGGCGGCACCTTGGCAGAGCTTTGCGGCGATGCCGAACAAGGCTCGCATGGCGCAGGACAGACTTGTGACGCCTGCCGTCTGGTAGACAGTGTACTGCTGCCAAAGGCGTCGCAAGCGTCGGTGTCTGGCATGGGTCGCCCACGTGTGGCCTGTCATCTTTCTCCCACGCAGGTGGTTGCTGCCTCTGCAAAAGAGACCGCGCACCCTGTGCGGGCACCTCCTGCCGTTTGATTGCCTTTCTTTCCCCGATCAAATGAACGCACCCGATGCAAGGGTGCACCCTTGGAGATACCCCGATGAAACGTTTCTCACGTCTGGCAACAGCCGCATTCTGCACCTTTGCAACTGCAACAACCGCCGCCGCGCATGAATTCAAGCTTGGTGATCTGGTCATTGATCATCCGATGGCTTTTGAAACCGCAAAGACAGCCATGTCCGGCGGCGGCTTCTTTGCGATCACCAACAACGGCAGCACCGCAGATCGGCTCTTGGAGGTCCGCGCAGGGTTTCCCAGCGTCCAGTTGCACAACACCGAAATGACAGATGATGTGGCGCGCATGTTCCATGTCGAAGCCGTCGACATCCCTGCAGGCGAAACCGTCCAACTTGCCCCGGGCGGGTTGCATGTCATGTTCATGGGACTGGGTGGTGACCCTTTCGAAGTGGGCGAGACTTTCCCCGCCACACTCGTGTTCGAGAAGGCGGGCGAGGTTGAAGTTGTCTTCTACGTCGAAGAACGGACCGCAGAGGCCATGGACCATAGCGGCCACCAGATGGGCAACTGACCCGTCGTACGGGCGCGGCGACCCGATGGTTGCTGCGTCCGCTCTTACTTCGGTCGGCTGACCCGGTCTGCCTTTTTGCGGACCAAAACGCTGCGCAGGTCGTGCATGGCCAAAAGCAACCTGTCCGTGACATCCTCTAGTTGGTCGTCGGTTGCTTTGGTTTGGGCCCAATGCGTCGTCAGATTAAGGTGATCAATCGCGCGATGAATGTCATCCATGTCGCGTGCAGCGAGAACTGCAAGGCGCTGTTGCATCCAGTCGGTGATGACTTGCTTTTCCGCTTCGCTCAGAATCTCGTCGCCTTGCGGCTTGTAGTCTCCACGATTGGTATTGATGACCGCGATTTGTTCCATCTCGATCCGTCTGTCGCGGTTTGTCACATCAACGCGGAAGACGGCAGCGCCGTTCTCGCGAACCCTGAAATAAAGCTCTGGCAGCCCGTTCATGTCAGCCCTTCGCAAAAGGTGATGATCCGCTGGCAGGCGTCTTTCAGCGCCGCATCAGAGGTCGCATAGCTGACGCGGAAATTGGGGCTGAGCCCGAAGGCTGCGCCAAAGACGACCGCAACGCCTGTTTCTTCCAAAAGTGCCGTCGCAAAGGTTTCGTCATTGTCGATAAGCGTACCTGCCGCCGTTGTCTTGCCGATGCAGCCCGCGATGGACGGGTAGACGTAGAACGCCCCTTCCGGTTGCGGGCAGACGATGCCGGGAGCCTTGTTGAGCATCGCCACCACCAGATCGCGCCGCCGTTCGAAAAGCGCGTTGTTGGGAGCAAGGAAATCCTGCGTTCCGTTCAGCGCTTCGACCGCCGCGTATTGGCTGACAGAGCAGGGATTGGAAGTGGATTGCGATTGCACCTTGCGCATCGCCTTGATCAGCACCTCTGGCCCGGCCGCATAGCCGATGCGCCAGCCGGTCATCGCATAGGCCTTTGACACCCCGTTGACGGTCAGTGTCCGGTCGTAAAGCCGGGGTTCAACCTGTGCGGGGGTGCAGAATTTGAAATTGCCGTAGGCCAAATGCTCGTACATGTCATCGGTCATGATCCAGACGTGCGGGTGGCGCAGCAAAACGTCGGTGAGTTCCTTCAGTTCGGACCAGCTATAGCCCGCCCCCGTGGGATTGGAGGGCGAGTTGAACAGGAACCATTTGGTCTGGGGCGTGATCGCTGCCTCCAGCTGATCGGCGGTGATCTTGAAATTTGCCTCGAGCGTGGCTTCAACCGTGACAGGGGTGCCGCCCGCCAAAAGGACCATATCGGGATAGCTGACCCAATAAGGCGCGGGAATGATCACCTCGTCACCGGGGTTCAGCGTGGCCATGAAGGCGTTGTAAAGCACCTGCTTGCCGCCTGTGCCGACGGTGACCTGCGCTGGCGTATAGGCCAGATCATTGTCGCGCTTGAATTTGGCGCAGATCGCCTCTTTGAGTTCGGGGATACCATCCACGGCCGTATACTTGGTTTTGCCCGCCGCAATGGCTGCGACAGCCGCGTCCTTGATGTTCTGGGGTGTGTCGAAATCCGGCTCGCCTGCGCCCAGTCCGATGACATCGCGCCCAGCGGCTTTTAGCTCGGCGGCCTTGGTGGTGACGGCAATGGTCGGGGACGGTTTAACGCGGTTCAGTGTCGCAGAGAGAAATGTCATTTGGGTGATCCGGTGGTAACAGAGGCCTGTCTGTGACATAGGACGTGAAGGCGGCTGATAGCAAGCTTGAAGGGGTGATGCGATGACAGATGATCTGGGATGGTTCAGCGAAGAGACGGCGACATTTGGCGACAGGCTTGCCGGTGCGCGCGAAGCGGCTGGGATGGATCAAAAGGCGCTGGCCGAAAAGCTGGGTGTCAAAACCAATGTAATTTCAGGCTGGGAAAATGACCTGAAGGAGCCGCGCGCGAACCGGTTGCAGATGGTGTCGGGCATCTTGGGTGTATCCATCACATGGCTCTTGACGGGCGAAGGTGATGGGCCGGATGCGCCTGATGACCAGATTGTGCTGTCCAATGATCTGCTCGACATGCTGGCCGAGATGCGGTCTTTGCGCGGTCAGATCGCGCAAACCGGCGAGAATCTGGCGCGGCTGGAAAAGCGCCTGCGCGCTGCATTGAAGGACCCGACATGACCGAAACCCGCGATACCATGATCAAGCGATTGCGGATGCGGTCGATGCGGCGCGGGATCAAGGAAATGGACCTGATCCTGTCCGCCTTTGCCGCAGAACAATTGACGGGTTTCACGGATGAAGCCTTGGAGCTTTATGATCGGCTTTTGACCGAGAACGATCATGACATCTATGGCTGGATCGGTGGGCAATTGCCGGTGCCGGAAGCCTATCTTGATCTGGTGACACAGATCTCTGCCAGTGCCCACGGTGTGACCCGCCCGGCCTGATCACGGGCAATTGCCGCAATTTTTGCGCTTAACTGATTATTCTTTGTTTCGTCTTATGCCCTTCTGACGGCAAAAAATGGAGCATGCGTATGAGTATTCACACTGACCTCGATGACCCCGAACAGCCTGCGATGTCCCCCGCGCGGAACGCGGCATTCATGGCCAGCTATCTTGATGCACTCAACCTCGTTGAACGGCTGCACCGGTTGATGCTTGATGTGATCAAAGATGAATTTGAACGGGTTGGCCTGCTCGAGATCAATCCGGTACAGGCGCTTTTGCTGTTCAATGTGGGCGACAATGAAGTGACCGCCGGCGAATTGAAAAGCCGCGGCTATTATCAAGGGTCGAACGTCTCTTACAATCTCAAGAAACTTGTCGATACGGGCTATATGCACCATGAACGCAGCGCAATCGACCGCCGGTCTGTGCGTGTACGCCTGACCGAAAAGGGACGCAGCGTGCATCTGATTGTATCCAAACTCTTCAAGACACATTCCGAAGGTCTGGTTGCAAGGGGTGTTCTGGACCAGTCCGGCGTCGAAGACATTACCGTCGCTTTGCGCCGGGTTGAACGCTATTGGACCGAACAGATCCGCTATATCTATTAACGCGGTGTGATGCGGCAAAAGGTCTTTGCACCGTCATTTTGTTTCGTCTGAACGAATTCTTGGCCTAAAAAGACCTTCGGTAGTTAACGAGGGTATCGGTTGGGTTGGGTCGGCGCGCTGGAGCGTCGGCCCATTTCTTTTTTGCGATTATTGAAGCGTCGTTTGACCCAAATCAGACGCCTCGCCGGTTCCGGCATCACCGATCGCAATACTGGCCAGTTCGCGCAGAAGTTTCCGCTCCATCGCGGCGGCATAGTCTTCAAAGCCCAGTGCTGCCTCGACAAAGGCATCGGGACCGCGCAGGACATAGGTGCTGTAGTAGGATGACAGCTCCTTGATGTCGGCAAAGCGTTCATCACCACCGCGTGTGTCGTCAGCGCCGATCACCAAACCATTGACGACCACTCCCGTGGGGGTGCGTTCGTCCCCGATATCCTGCGGGCGCGGCCCTGTGTTGGTTGGTCCATCCCCCGACAGATCAAGTGTGCGTTTCCAGCAGGCGGCCCGTTGTTCGAGGAAAGCAAACCCCGCGAGCATGGCCGATCCCACAGCTGTCGTCGGTGCAGCGGGGGTTCTTTGATGATTGCGCAGGGTTGCGGTGACTTGGGCCAGATCAAGCGGGCTGGCAAGTGCGGTCCAGGGCACGATCACCGTTTGGTCGTCCGGCCCGCTCCATTCATAAACCAGCACCTCCACCGGGGCATCGGGTTGGATAAACAGCACATCCTGGACTTTCCCGCTGTTCAGCGCGATGGCCAAGCCGTCCAGTTGCAACCGATACTCGACCGCATCGACAGAGCCTGACACATCAAGCCCCATGGCGAGCGCTTGGCGACAGGCGGCATGGGCAAGGCCGGGCATCAAGAGGAAAAGCAGGCAAAGGCGGATCATCCGTTGTCGCCTTTTGTGGGTCGGGTCTGTCCGATCACCTGCGCCGACAGTTCCCTGACCAGTTTGCGTTCCATCGCAGCCGCGTAGTCCTGATAGCCACGGGCGGTTTCGACAAAGGCGCCGGGGCCACGGATGACTTTGGTCAGGTAATAGGTCGACAAAGCCTGCAAGGCCGCGCGCGGGTTTTCATCGCCGCGCAGTTGTTCGGATTCGATCACCAGCCCGTTCACGATCACACCTGCGGGCCTTTGATCCTCGCCGATGTCTTCGGGAAGGATGCCCAAGTTTGTCTCTCCATCACCGGACAGGTCCAGCGTGCGGCTCCAGCAGTCGGGTTGCTGTTCGAGGTAGCCATAGCCCGCAAGAATGGCGTCCCCGATGGATGTGGTGGGCGCTTCTACCCCGCGTTGGTGCGCCTGCAGCCCGATTGTGACCTGGGTCAGTGCCGCAGGCGTGTCCAGCGTGGTCCATGGCACGATGATCGTTTGGTTGACCGGTCCGCTCCACTCAAAGACGTGGAGGCGGATCGGCGCATCGGGCTGCGCGAAAAGGATGTCCTGGACCGCAGTGGAGGTGAGTGCAGCGATCACCCCGTCCAACTGCAAACGATATTCCACATCGTCAACCGAGCTTGAGACATCCAGCCCCAGCGACAGTGCGTGCCTGCAAGCGGCCTGTGACAGGCTGGGGAAAAGCAAGAGCAGGAGGCAAAGCCGGATCATCCTTGTGGCGTCCCAATTTCGGCAGCGCCCATGATCTGCGCCGATAATTCGCGGACAAGTTTGCGCCGCATGGCGGCTTCGAAGTCCTCGAACCCATTTGCGATCTCGACAAAGGCACCGGGGCCGCGGATGACCTCATCCGTGTAATACGCCAGCACCTCATCGGCAGCGCCAGAGATGACCAAACCGTTTACGGTGACGCCATCAAAAGGAAATGTCGCATAGACGCTTGCCGGCCCAAAACTTTCGTTGCTTGCACCATCACCTGCCATGTCAATCGTGTGAAAAAGGCAATCGGGCGCTTGGCTCAGCTTGATCGCGGCATAGCCCAAGGCGTGCCCCATCGCCGTTGGCAGGCCTTCGGCTGTGCGCCGGCTGGACGCGATGGTTTCGGCAGCATCTGTCAGGTCACTGGGACCCGTGATCAGGCGCCAACGTAACAGGTCCGTTTGGTGGTCCCGCCCGCTCCATTCAAAGACGTGCAGCGCTACGGGGGCGGGGCTGGCAAAGAAGGCCGCTTGCACTTCGGGTGCGATCAAGGCCGCCGCCAGACCTGCGCGCTGCAATTGATCCTCTGCGGCATCAACCGATGATGACACATCCAGCGCCAGAACAAGTGCCAGCCTGCATGCTTCGGCTGGCGCTGCAAGCAGGGCCAGTGCTGTGATCAGCCCTGCCTTTACCAATGACCGGTGTTTTCCATGCTGGCCCAAGGTTCGGCAGGGGGAAGGTTATCGCCTTCCTGCAGCAACTCGATCGAGATATTGTCGGGCGAACGAACAAAGGCCATATGTCCGTCGCGCGGTGGGCGGTTGATTGTGACGCCATTGTCCATCAGGTGCTGGCAGGTCTCGTAGATATTGCTGACACGGTAGGCCAAATGCCCAAAGTGGCGGCTGTCCGAGGGAAGGCCATCATCGCCATCCCAATTATAGGTCAGCTCAACGGGGCATTCTTCTTGGCCCGGAGGCGCCATGAACAAAAGCGTAAACCGCCCCGCTTCGCTTTCAAAGCGGCGGGTCACTTTCAGGCCCAAGAGTTCATAAAAGGCGATAGACTTATCAAGGTCCTTCACGCGGACCATCGTATGCAGATATTTCAAGGACATGGGTCGCTCCGTTCATCATGGGCTTGGTCCCAGCCTAACCCGTTCAGACAAACAGTGAAATGCCCAAAACAATACGCCTCGGGGGGAACTTCTGAAAGCGCGCCACTGGCGGTCACAACGTTTTCGAGAACCATCGGTCAAGACAAGATCAGGGAGTGGGGGAGACGTCGCTTCGCTCAGTTCAATGTATGAAAAATCATACATCAAGGTATGAAAAATACACCTATTTGGTAAGAAATTTAGAGAATTGTTCTAAGTTTGGATTTGGATCAAAACCAAGTCATCGAGCGCGTGTTGTTTGCGGTCGGTGAGTAACGAGTGGGTGTAGTGAGTGGTCGCGATTCGGCGATCTGATTAACGAGTGTTCGTGAGTCTATACGGACGCATGCTTTGAAGAGGCCTCCTAGGTTGTGAGTCTGGAGGCTCTTCAAGGATCAAGTGAAGATTTAAAGAGTGTTTCATTTCGAAACGGGTTTGCGGCGGTCACTAGATTGAAATTACAGAACAGTGCTCTTCCAGAGCGCTGTTCATTTTTTTTGGAGAGCCCTTAAGCTGCTGCCGAAGATGCCAGTTCTATCGCGCGCGACAAGGCTTTGTTCGGGCAATGAAACGGAACGCTCGCGGCACAGACCTGCCGTTTTCCCGGACCAACCTGAAAAAGACCAGAGTAGTACGATCCGTCGGCGGTTTTGGTTGCACAGGGGATCCATTTTCCACCCGGACCCTCAACCTTCTTCCCCAGAAGAACGTTCACTGATCCTGGAGGTGGACTTGAGAGTGTGACAGAGGTGCTTATCCAATTGGCAAGGTTCATGGCAGTTCCTTTCGCTATCTTGAGTTTTCAAAGCAAGATGGCCAAACGATGGCGACAGTTTGGAGTTTGGCCGTCATCCGGTCGCATTTCGGCGTTAAGCAAATATTAAGCGTGTTGAGGTTTGGCGGAGCCTAAGGCGTTCTCTTTTAGTCGGTTCTTAAAAAATGATGGTTTCTTGACCGTGAACAGTTATGGTCTCGAAAAAGCTATTTTGTGGTCTTCATTTCTACGCTGTCACCTTTCATACTCTTTTCGCCAGAAGCATTTCGTTGATCTGTTGCGCTTCAGTTGAGCCAGCCATTCGGAGTCACGTTGTCCCAGTCCAAGAACAATTCCAGCGTCACGGTTGACATGCTGCGCGCCTTTGTCAGCCTGAGCAGAAGCCTGAACCTATCAAAGGCCTGCAGCGAGCTTGGCACGACGCGCCAGACTGTCCGGCGTCACATTACCGATCTCGAAGCGATTCTTGGCAAAAAGCTCTTCGAGGTGGTTGATCGTCAGTATCAATTGACTTGTGGCGGCTACGAATCACTCGAGGAAGCTAAGTCGCTGCTCTTGCAGTTGGATACATGGGCTGGGCGGTCGAATTTGCGAAAGAACTACTCCGGTGGCCTGGAGAAGCTTCAGTATACTGATGCAAACGCACGCACCTTCTACTCACAACAGCACCCGGTTTCGCAAATCGCTTTGAACGGCCTGCCGATCATGAAAAAGGCCTTTTCCGCATGGGGAAATGCAGAGACACAAATCGAACACACGGCGATGGAACAAATCCGGCCCTACACCGTGATCTATCGAAAAGGGCCAGCAGGTTGGGTTTTCGTCGACGTCGGAAAGGAATCGGCGTACGCACGCTGGTTTGGTTGGGCGTGGTCGAGAAGCGCCATTGGCAAGCTGATAAGCGAAGACAATATTGACGATGAGTACAACCAATTCACTGGTGGCGCCTATTCTCGGATTTATGATGAAGGGGGTGTTCGCCTTGATCACATTTTCGCTCACCTTCCAAAAGACGGCGGCGAACCTCAGCCCGGAACTTTCCAGAGATTGCTTCTTGGCAGTGTGTTCCCAGATGGAACCCCGGGCCTGATCATTCTTTCAGCGATAACAGAGCAGATCGAGATTGATGCCTTGAACGAGGCAGACCGGCCAAAGTTGCCCGAGGATCTGATTATGGATTGTCCTGCCCCGCTCTGCAATTGAGTGGCTCTATTGCCACATTTGCGATAACCATTGCGGGATAAAATGTTACGATGTGAACTTGTGACAAAAGATAGTACACAATCCACTCTTTTTCAGCGTAGTGTTGTCGAATGCGCAATGATGGGGCGAGGAGCCAGAGATGTCAGCGAAGAGTATTTTTGGCACAGCCAGGAATGTGTCGATTCTAATTCGGGACCTTGAGGCCGCAGGTATGCGGGTCGAGGTTGGGGATGACTTTGCCTTATACCGTAATTATCGGAACGCTTGTGCAGGGCGCGGCGGTATTTCTCCGATCTTTGATGCGGCCAGTTCGTTTATTGATGAAACAAACGGCTTTTGGATTTGCGGATTCAATGGTTCGGATGAAGTGATTCACACGCAGGCTGTACGGTTGCTCGATCTTTCCGGTATCACGCTTGGCAAGCATTTGGATATGCATCGCCATAAGTACATTGTACCAGATACGACTCCAGATCCTGATCTGACATTCTTCCAAGGCCCTGAAGCGCTGAAAACGGTGTCGGGTTCGGTCGGATATTGCGGTGATTTCTGGTTGACCTCGCTTGGACTTGGCGGCCCGCGGAGCCAAGGTGCCACAACTTTGCTGTCTCGCTTGCTGTTCGAAATACTGCAGCAAGCATTTAGCCCCGACTTTGTTTTTGCCTTTGTGCCCCAACAGCTGGCTGCAAAGGGGGCCCATCTTCGCTATGGCTACACGCATTGCGAGCCCGGCAGATGGATCGGACCAGATCAACAGGTGACCGACGAAGAATACATGATCTGGATGAGTGCCGGCGACATCAAGAATGTTTTGGCGAGGGACGTACAATCTGTCCGACCCGCTGGGCAAGTAGCGGCAATTCGTACGCCGCTGGCATCAATCGATTCCGTCCGCTAGTCGACCGTCGCGCAAAACATCGTTTGAGAGTGCAATGAGCGTCTGCCACGCTGTCGCGCGTTTGTTGCCAAGATGTTTGTGATCTCAGGCGCCGACCCAAAGCGATTGGCGCTGCCTCTGGAAAGAGCAGCGCCAAGCTGTGAGCAGTAGCAAGTGGGTGCAAATCGGTTTCGATTCGATCCCCCATTCTTGTTGCGCGATTGCGGCGAAATTTGGTGCAAATCATGGTGAAGGGCGGCAAGATCATTCAAAAGCTGATTTCGGCTCGCCAGACATAATGGTTGACGGGCAAAACGGCCGGGCTTGATCACCGGACAACCGACTCGAGAAGCACCTGAATCAACAATTCAATAGCATGTCCTTGGGAGATGGTGACCAGTGGCAGCCCCTAGGGGACTGTCAAAAGACCCCCCGACTGATGGATATCTAACAATACGTTGCCCCCAATAAAAACCCCCACACCAACCACAGGAGACCTGCGCCATGCTGATAGATAGCCAGCCAATCGCCCCGACAAAGCAGATAGCTCGCAAAGCTAGCTGGGGGAGCGGCTTGGCTTTCCAAGCGCGAAAGTTCAGCAGCTGAGGGTTGGTCTGCCGCGGCAAAGCAGAAGGGGACTGCTTAGTCGTGTTCCCCTATCGGCCCTTGGTGGCCGAGACTGCTCCCGGCCCTGAGCTGCCGTTGTAGAGGAGTAACAACGCTGCAGTGCAGCTTTCGCTTTCCGGCCGTTCATGCTTCGCGCAGCATTTGGACCGGTTCAAGGGAATAAGGCCGAACGATGTCGCAAACCGGGATACATGCGGCGTTGCAGCATTGCATCTGCAGTATTGCTTTATCCTAAACTTGAAGAATGACCTGTTACAGCAAGGAGCCTTCAGATGATAACAATGCTCGCCTCCGTCTGGGCACTCCTTTTGGGCATCGTGCTCATCATGCTCGGCAATGGGATGCATTTCACGCTGATGGGCTTGCGCGGCGGTATTGAAGGGTTCTCCTCTACGGAACTCTCCATCGTAACCTCGGGCTACTTTTTGGGGTTCCTGTCTGGCGCGCGTTTCACGCCTGTCTTGATACAACGGGTGGGTCACGTGCGTGTCTTTGCGGCTTTGGGTAGTTTCATGTCTGCAGGCCTGATCGCATTTACCTTGGTACCAGAGCCTTGGATATGGACGGTCCTGCGGATCATCATCGGCTTTTGCATGTCGGGCATCTATGTCGTGGCCGAAAGCTGGCTCAACAATGCCTCCACAAACGAGAACCGCGGCAAGATGCTATCGGCTTACATGCTCGCTCAAACGATGGGCATTATCGCGGCACAAGGCCTGCTGACACTTGGTGATGCGGGCAATGCAGCGCTGTTTATCGGTGCTTCGATCTTGGTATCCATCTCCTTCGCACCGATCTTGCTATCGGTCCAGCCCGCGCCACCCGTAAAGGTGTCGAAACCCGGCCGTCTCAAGGATCTGTTCGCCGCCTCACCGCTTGGGACAATCGGTATCTTTCTGTTGGGCAGCATCTATGCAAGCCAGTCAGGTATGGGTGCAGTCTTCGGGAACGAGATCGGCATGAGCGCCGACCAAATCGCACTCTTCGTGGCGATGCTTTTCGGCGGCGCGCTGCTGATGCAGGTTCCCATCGGCTGGCTGTCCGACCGGCTGGACCGGCGTAAGGTGATCTGCGGCACAGCTTTTCTTGGCGCGGTGGCGTGCGGGCTGGGGTGGATGGCGCAAAGCCCGCCTGACTGGCTCTTTTCTGATCCGCTGATCCCGATTATGGGCGCGGCCTTCTTCGCCGGCGGCACGACAACACCGCTTTACGCGCTGCTGCTGGCCTACACCAATGATAATGTGTCGGCCGAAGACATGCCTTCAACCTCAGGGGGTCTGGTCTTCACCTTCGGATTGGGGGCCATCATCGGCCCGATTGCCATTGGCTTTGCCATGGATGCTTTCGGTCCTTTTGCCTTCTGGGTCGTGCTTGGGGGTACCTTCTCGGCGATCGTGCTCTACGCGTTCTATCGGATGAGCCAGACCGAGGCGCTTCCGGTATCCGAGACAGATGCGTACTTGAACCTGGTGCCCACAGCCTCGGTTGTCGCAGTAGCGGATGCAGCCAACTGGGCAGCCGAAAACGCAGAAGCTGAAGAGGTTGTGGCCTAGAGTATGCCGGGATCATGGCGATGGCCAGCCAGCTACAACCAGCCAATCGTAGCAGGCGCAAACTCACATGAGGTGAATGACGCAACTGCGGGGAAATTTTTGCAAAGTGCTTCAGAGCAGAAAAAAGGGCGGCGCTGGATTGCCGCCGCCCCCCTTCGGTCATTGCGCGTTGGGAAAGAACAACTGCTCGCCGCCAACCTGATAGTCCGCAATCGCCTGCTGGCCAGCGTCGGAGACAAGCCAGTCGATGAATGCCTGTCCCTCTTGCGCTTTCACATGCGGATGGAGTTCTGGGTTCACAAGGATCACGCCATAGGGGTTGAACAGGACCGGATCGCCCTCATAGGTGACGGTTAGATCGCCGCGGTTCTCAAATGACAACCATGTGCCGCGGTCGGTCAGTGCATAGGCCGGGACCTGGACGGCGGTGTTCAGCGTCGCACCCATGCCGGACCCGGTTTCGAGATACCATGCGCCCTCGGGGACGATATCTGCCGCTGACCACAACGCGAGTTCCGCCTTATGCGTGCCACTGTCGTCGCCGCGCGATGCAAAAGATGCACCAGCTTGCGCGATAGCCGTCATCGCATCCACAGCATTTTCGGCGGCACGGGTATTCGCGGGGTCGCTGTCCGGCCCAACGATGACGAAGTCATTATACATGACATCGAAACGCTCTACGCCATAGCCCTCAGCGACAAATTGCTCTTCCGCGGGACGTGCGTGAACAAAGACGACATCGACATCGCCGCGCCGTCCGGTTTCCAGCGCTTGCCCCGTGCCCTGCGCAACAACGCGCACGTCGATTCCGGTTTCTTCTGTAAACATTGGCAAGATGTATCCGAAAAGGCCGGAATTCTCTGTCGACGTGGTGGACGCGACCGTGATGAAGTCCTGCGCAAATGCCGGAACAGCAGCAATCGATCCGATGCTGGATATGGCACAAAGCAAGAGTGCCCGAGTGTTTGAAAGCATGGTGATCTTCTCCTTGTTGATCAGTTGAAATTTACCAGATGAGTGCGCCACCCAAAAAATCCCGGGCTTCGGGTGTCTGGGGCGCGTCGAAGAACTGGGCTGCGGGTCCGTGTTCGATCAGCCGACCGCGATGCAGAAAAGCAACGTCCTGGGCAAGGCGCCGTGCTTGAAACAGATCATGGCTGGTCATCACGATGGTGATGCCCTCTGCGCTGAACTGAAAGATCAAGTCTTCGATGGCACGGGTTGCAGAGGGGTCGAGTGCGGCCGATGGTTCGTCCAGAAACAGGATTTGAGGTCGCAGTGCCCATGCGCGCGCGAGTGCGAGGCGCTGTTGCTCACCACCAGACAACAGACGTGCTGGCCTCTCTGCAAGCGGGATCAGCCCGAAACGCGCTAGGGTTTTCTGGACCATTTCGGAACGCGCCGCGCGCGCATAACCAGCCAAAGCCAACGGATAGTTCAAATTGGCGCGCACGGACCGGCGCAACAGCACCGGACGCTGCAACACCATCGCCTGCGCTGCCGGTCGTGGGTCTTGCGACTGCCACGAGATGCTGCCGGAGGTCGGCTCGATAAGCCCGTGGCAGAGCCGTAGTAGCAGGCTTTTACCCGCCCCGTTCGGGCCCATGACAACCAATCGTCGGCCCGCTTTAACCGTCAGGTCGATCCCGTCCAACAGCCGCGCATTACCGACCGAATAGCTCATATCCTTAAGCCGCAGGGGAAGGATCGTGGTTGCCGATGCAATCACCTTGTCCACTTTCATCCCAGCCGCCCCCGTGCTGATTGTGCCAGTCCCCATGCGGCGGCATTCAGCGACAAGGTGATCAACAGCAGAATGATGCCAAGAGCCACGGCAAGGCCCAGGCTGCCACGGCTGGTTTCCAATGTGATCGCGGTGGTCATGGTGCGGGTATGGCCTGCGATATTGCCGCCGACGATCAGGACCGCACCAACTTCGGCGCTGGCCCGACCAAAACCTGCAAGGATGCCCGTCACGAGGCTGACCCGGCCATCCCAGAGCAAGGTCGGCACCGACCGCAAACGGCCCGCCCCGAGCGAGCGCAGCTGTTCACGATATTCGGCCCAAAGGTCTTCGACCACGGAGCGGGTGAGCGAAATCACGATGGGTAGGATCAGGATCGTCTGCGCGATGACCATCGCCGTCGGCGTGAAAAGCAGCGCGAGATCACCCAGCGGGCCGGACCGTGACAACATCAAGTAGACCAAAAGACCCGCCACGACCGGTGGCAGACCCATCAGGGCATTGAAGGCCACCACTATCACGCCACGCCCCGGAAACCGCGCAAGCGCGAGACCGGCACCCAGCGGCAGACCGACCAGACAACCGATGCTCACGGCCGTCAGCGTCACCTTGAGAGACAGCGCGATTATCTCGGTCAAAGCCGGATCGCCAGAGGCAATCAGACCAATCGCGATCAGAAATGGGCCGTCCATTAATGCAAAATCCCCCCAGAATCTGTAGACAAGTAAACAAGATGCAATCTATTGTGCAAACACCTAAATAATGCATGGATTTGCAGTATTATGCATAATGATCTGAAGGATGAGCCTCTCCACTCCGGTGTGCCGGGCCTGATGACGACGATTGAGGTCGCTGATTACTTGCGGGTCAAGCAGCGCACGATTTATGAAATGGTCACGCGCCAGACGATTCCCTTTACCCGAGCGACCGGCAAACTTCTCTTTCCGCGCCGCCTGATTGATATCTGGCTTGAGGCACAGACCGAGGCCCCAATCTCAGGCGTTTTTCAAGCAGCACCAATCTATGCGGGATCAAACGACCCGCTTCTGGAGTGGGCCCTAAGGCAATCGGGTGCAGGACTGGCGGTGCTGACGCATGGTTCGACGCATGGTTTGCGCGAATTGGCTGACGGGCGCGCGATGCTCGCGGGGAGTCATCTGCTGGATGCGGCCAGCGGGGAATACAATCTGCCCGCAGTGCGCAGCCACATGCCTGGCGGCGGTTTTGTCATGATCCATTGGGCGCGCAGGGTTCAAGGTCTGTTGACCCCGCCCGGCAACCCAAGGGAAATCACGAGTCTGGAAGATGTCGTCTCGAAGGGTCTGCGTTTCGCCGCCCGCACAGAGGGAGCCGGATCGCAACAACTGCTTGATGTCTTGCTCGGCCGCATGGGCCTGACAGCGGATGCTTTGCAGTTTGCGCCCCGGCAGGCCGAAACGCACGGGGATCTGGCGACGATGATCGAGATTGGCGAAGCCGATTGCGGGATCGGTCTGCAGGCAGTGTCGGGACGGCTTGGTTTCGTTCCACTGGTCGGCAATGAGAGCTTTGATCTGGTCATGCGCCGACGTGACTACTTCGAGCCTCAGGTTCAGGCGCTGCTGGCATTCGCGCGCACTGACGCATTTACCGCCCGGGCAGCACATTTATCCGGTTATGATGTCACAGAACTGGGGAACGTCCGCTGGAACTCTTGATACAAAGCGATCTTGCCGATGTTGCCGGATTTGCCGCGGACATCGCAGGTCGGAAACCTGTTGTGGCACGATGACCTGCCAGCAAGAACATTGGGCTGTCGCCGGTCTCCCAAAGCTTGCAACGCGCCCTTCCTGCACCAGGCTTCGACGCATCGTGCTGTCATGACGACATGGGGGCGAACGATCGCTCATTCTCCCTCTGCATGAGGTCTTTGCAAACGCAGCGACTGTCTGCTTCCCGCCCTTCTTGACTGATGTAGCTCTCGGCCCGAACCCGCCGTTGCGCAGCTCGGTAATGCTGCCTGGCAGCATCATCTAAGCGGACTTTGACAAGCGCGGTCTGGACCGAGCAAGGAAACCGACGCTGGTCATGTCGCAATTCCGATAGCCGAGCAGCGAAATATTGGATCCTCTTGAGAAATAAGACTTCAGTGCACCGAGGAACCATGAACATCTCGTCAACGGACTTCATCGACTACGACCGGTATCCGATCGCGACATCGAATCCGAAGCGCGACGCTGTCCTGGCGGACGTGCGACGATCATTGAAAGACCAAGGCTGCGCCGTTCTAAAAGGCTTTCTCACTCCGGAAGGCGTGGCGGAAGCCGTCGCAGAGGCCGACAGCGCGGCGCACCACGGGCACCGCAGTTTTTCGAGAACGAACGCCTATTTCACCACCGATGATCCGACGCTTCCCGCGGATGATCCAAGACGACAGTTCTTCGAACGGTCAAATGCATTCATTCCGGCCGACAATTTTGCGACCGGCGGCATCTTGCGGACCATCTTTGACAGCAAGGGCTTCGATGAATTCATCAGGGAGTGTCTCGATGAACCGGCGGATCGGTTCTTTCGCTATGCCGATCCGCTCGCGGATGTCATCGTGAATGCAGCCGAGGCCGGGAACGGGTTCCCCTGGCATTTCGACACCAACAATTTCACGGTCACCCTCGCGTTGCAAAACGCCGAGCGCGGAGGCGCATTCGAATACGCGCCGATGATAAGAAGCCGCGAGGACGAGAATTTCGCGGAAGTATCAAAAGTTCTCAATGGCACGTCAGACAAGGTCGTTTCGCTTGAGCTTGAGCCCGGAGATTTGCAGCTCTTCAAGGGACGCTACTCGCTTCACCGGGTTGCGCCGCTAGCGGGCGACACACCCCGATACGTTGCCATTTTTTCCTATGTTGACGCGCCCGGCATGGTGGGCAGTGTCGAACGAACGCGTCAGCTCTATGGCCGTACGCTTCCGATCCACCACGAAAGAGAAGGTCATCGCGCAGATGCGTTGATCGACTGAACGGAGCGACCGGAGGGAAATGCCGCTCTTTCCAAGAGCACCGGTCCTGATGAAGACGGCCCGGAGCGGACGTTCAAGGTAACTGCTGCGAAAGTCTGTAATGAGCCGACGTGTCGGATTGCTCGGATCAAAGAGGTATCGCGCCCTGCTTCTGTCCACATATCCGGCATCACCTCACGTTCTGTGTATCCAGAAAGCGACGGATGGCGTCGAGCGACGCAGCCGGGTTGTCCCAAATCACGTCGTGGCCGGCTTCCGGAATGACGCGAAGGTCTCCATTGTGGAACAGGGCAAGATGCTCTTGCTGCAAAGCTTCGCCGATCCAATCGTTGCAAGCCCCAGCGATCAGCAGAGCCGGACCCGAGAACCGCGAGGCTTCCACCGTGAGACGTGCGAGATGGTCTTTGGGCGATTGGTCCCATGTCTCACTGCTCAGGCCGCCAAAGCGCCAGTTGGGCGCGGTGTAGCCAGCGCCGCAATGATACGGGTTTTCGGGATGGTTTACGAAGACCCCGACCATATGCCCGATCAGGAAGTCGTGCTGCGCGGCAGGGTCTGGGCCCGCGACATGCTGGGCACGGAACCCCGTCAAGACGGCTTCTTTCACATAGTCAAATCCGGAAAGGTAGGTTCGGCTGCGCGCTTGCCACGCCGCGTGGCCGTCTTCGTCAAGGTAGCCCGGCTCGATCAGCACGGCTGCCCGCACCTCATCCGGATACTGACCGAGATATGCCGTTGCCAGCATGGCACCCCAGGAGTGGCCGATCAGGATGGGTGGCGCACCCGGTGAGACAAGGTCGATGACCGCTCGCAACTCCTCCAGATGGCCGCGCAAAGTGAGCATTTCGGATGAGACACGTTCAGACAACCCCGCCCCTCGTTGGTCATAGAAGACGACGCGGAATTGGTCGGACAGCGCATCCAAGGCCTGCAAGGACCGAAAGTCACCACCGGGCCCCCCGTGCAACACGATGATCGTAGGCGCGCCTTCGGGTCCGTCTGCCACCCGCAGATGCAATCGAACACCATTCACCGTTTGAGAGGGCAGAGACAGGTCATCGGTGACGAGGCGTGCCATGGTGTAATCGCCGCGCGTCCAGACAGAGATCATTACAATGATCGTGATTAGGGTAATCGCGACACCTATCACCGATCTGAGGACAAATCTCATCTCGACGCCCCTCGTATTTCGATGAGGTTGAGCACGCGCAGCATGAAACCGATCGGGCGCTTCGGTGCATCGGTCTGATTGAAGGTGCCGATCAGATAAATGTCCTGATCCGGTGCATGAAAGGCAAAAGACCCGCTGGCACCGGAATGCCCGATCAGTTCGGGCGTGGCGCGAAACAGTGTCATCCAGCGCGGAAGCTTGATCCGCATCAGCCCGTATCCATACCGGAGAGGAAAAAAGAGCCGGTTCCACTGGCGCATTTGCGCCGTGTTCTTTGGGTCAAACAGTTGGCCGCGCATGAATGCCTGCAGAAAGACGAGCATCTCATCCAGTGTGGAAATGATGCCGCCGTCCGCCGACATGCTTGTGAGGGTTTCAGGGACATGAATCTGCCGTCTGCCGTGATAGATCGGCAGACCGACATCAGCACCTTGCAACACACCTGTGTCTTGCAGCCCCAGCGGGTCACAGATGCGGCTTTGCAGAGCCCGATCATAGGTCTGACCAGTAAGGCTCTCGATGATCGTGCCCAGTAGTTGATAGTTGGTGTCGGAGTAATGCGATCTGCCGCTGTTCGGCACGGCCTGTGGTGGAAGTGCCTTGGTCATCTGCAAGACATCGCCCAGACCGTAGCGACGATCCGTGCCGGCCTTGAGATCAGCCGCAAGGTTACCTTCATAATAGTCTGCAAGGCCGGATGTCTGGTGCAGAAGTTGCCGAACTGTCACCAGTGGGCCGTAGTCCACGCCTTTCACAACATGCAGGCCCGACAGATCCACATCGGTCAGGATAGTTTGCACTGTCTGATCAAGGTTGAGCGCCCTTTCATCAGCAAGCTGCATGATCAGGGCTGCGGTAAACATCTTGGTGATGCTTGCGATCGGAAAGCGGGTGTCGGGGGTCGCGGCCCCCGCACTGCCTTTGAAATCAATCCGACCATCACCGGAGCAAACCCGCAAAATGATCCCATGGGTATTTGTCTTGGTGGCTTCTCCCTCAATCAGAGTCTGGAGGCTTTGCGAAAGTGTCATCGGTTCTCTCCTTTCGGACCGAAGGCTATGTGCTTTCACGCATCGCAAGGACATCGCGTTTGAGCAGAAGCGCCAAGCCAACCGCGATGAACCACGCAATCGCGCCAAGGCCGAACACGGCACCCGCGACATCACCCAAAGGCGGCAGGATCGTCAGCAGTCCGCCAAGCCCCGTGAGCAGCCCCAGCCCGATCACCACAATGCCGAATGCACGATGCTTCAAAGCGGCAAGGCTGACGCAAAGGATCCAGATCCCACCGGCGATTTCATTGCCACCGCCAAGACCAAGTTCGACCGCATGGAGGGTCTCCCAGGTCCGAACCGCCATCTCAAAGTCTGTCGCGGCCAACAAAACCACACGCTCGGTGGTGACGTTCGCGATCATGCCTGCGCCGAGGACGAGTGTGGTCCAGATCAGGCCAAAGGCGAACGCAGTGTTGCCCCAGTCCGTTGACGTGGCCTTCAACCGGCTTGCCAGCGCGACGACCAGCACGGCGAGCGCCAGCGCGTTTACGACATAGATCACCGTGTTCCACGTGATCATGAGGGCCTGGTTCTCGACGTTGAAGCGCACCACATCCGCGGCATCTATGGCGCTGGTACCATAGCCCGACTCTGCAAGCACAGTCACAAGCAGGGCGAAGCCAAAGATATAGGTTCCTGCGCAGGTGAGAGCAGCAAGGCCGCCAATTCGTTGGATCGTCATGATTATGTCCTTTCTTGAGGAAGTTTACGCAGACGCGCCGCTTGTCCGGCGGCAATGCTGTTTTCGAAATGATCTTTCAGATGGTGCGTGCCGTGTTGGGCTCCGACCATATCAAGCGCCAAGGCGCTGAGGAAGAATCGGGCAGGCCCGCTGACGCGGCGCGGCGTCACCAGTTGTATAAGACGCAGAGCGACCCGTCTGGTGATGTCGGGAAGATGGGTAATCCGCGGGGTCTTGCCCAAGCTGGCGAAAGCCAACGCGGCCAAATCCTGTTGTGTGAAGATGTCAGGGCCGCCGATATCGCACCACTCTGCCCCTGCTTCGACGGCATCAGCGGTGGCCGCTGCCAGGTCCGCCCCGTGGATCGGGTTGATCCGTTTGCTGCCGTCGCCAAATAGCCAAACCCGCCCGGCCTGTGCCATTTTCAGGATATCACCCATGTCAGAGAAGTATCCCGTGGGCGCAATGACGGTTGTGGCAACTGCAGAACGTTGCAATTCGACCACGAAGGCTGATTTGGCGGCGACCATGGGGACATGGCCCATGTCGTTTGCGCGCAACACGTGGATATAGGCAAACCTGCTTACACCGGCCCGTTCCGCCTCGCGCAACAGGTTCAAGTTGGCCTGATAGTCGACCTCCCAGTAGCCCAGCCCATCTGCCTGTCGTGTGATGCCGAGGCAAGACACAACAAGTTCAACCCCAGCCATAAGACCGTCAAGAGTATGCAGCGCAGTCGCCTGCGCTTCAACCAGTTGGTCGGCCGCGATAGGTGCGGCTTTTGTCACGTCGCGGACGAGTGCGATCACATACCACCCGCGGCGCTGATATTCGGCGCACATATGGCGTCCCAGATAGCCGGTTGCGCCGGCGATAAAGACACGTTTCATGGCTGGGGCCTTTCTGTTGTTGGCAGACATCAGGCGTTTATTGGGATGATGACGATGCCTAGGTGGCTCACGATACGATCCTGAGGACGGCCTTCTGGCAAACCAACGTCCTGCAAGAGATGATCCGGAACATCGCCGCGTTTGGGGCGAAACGGTCTTGCATGACCTGTCAGCTGAGCAAAGAGCGCACGACCCGATCGGCCTCGAAGATGCAAGTCACGTCTCATAGCGCGTCCCTCACCCTACGACCCGGTGGCCACGGCCACGCAGGCATGCGACGACGATTGCTTCGCGCCGTTCGTTGACATCCACGGCGCTCGCGATACCACCGGTCAGTGCGCCTGCGACAGCGCCGCCAAGGGCGTCACCGCTGTCGGCTTCACCCAATGCGGCACCAACGCCAGCACCTAAGAATGCCGCGCCAAGTGTTTCCTGATTGTACTGGTCGCTGGCCAAGGCCTGACATTCCGCCAGATCAGCCTCGTAGGCAGGCGTCGGTGTACCATCTAGGATGGGCTGATAGTTTGCGCCGCTATCGGCACAGGCTGCCACCAAAACCAGCCCAACAGTAGTAAGAGTTAATTGCGTTTTCATTTTCTGACCTTTCTCGTTTGATTGTCGAGAAGGCAGATAGCCAGTCTTGCCCGCTCAGAGCATGACCGCAGGCATCATTGAATTGACACTTCGTAACAGAATGTGGTCAGGCCACCTGATTGAGAAAGGCGGTCGGGCTCCGCCCGGTCCACCGCTTGAACGCCCGCACAAAGGAAGAGGCTTCGGAAAACCCCAGAAGATAGGCGGTTTCATTGACGGTGACCTTTTGTCCAGCCAAGTATTCCGTCGCCATGCGTTGACGCAGACCGTCATGGATTTCGGCGAAGGTAACCCCCTCGTCCTTTAGGCGACGATAAAGGGTCTGTCGGCTCATGGCGAGATCCTTGGCCACTTTTTCCATCGAAATCGAGCCCTCGTGCAGCCGTGGCAGGATCTGAGCTTCAATCTGCGCGCGAATGGATGTATCTGCCATCAGTTTTGCCAGCATTTCATCCGCGTGACGTGTGAAGATCCCGAAAGCGTATTCGTTTCCGGGCTCGAACTCGGTGTCCGTGCTGTCCCACACAGGATCAATCTGAAGGGCGTTCCGTTTTGCACTGAATTGCACCGGAATGCGGAATAGCTCTGGATACTGGTCCACATGAGGCGGAGGTGGGTATGTGACCTCTAGTCCGATCTCAAAGGTTGCATCCGGGAATGACCTGCGGAATTCGCTGATGAAACGCGCAAATGACACCTCTGACCAGAATGACATTTCAGGTGGCAATACAAGATGGTCCACAATCCAAAGGCCGTCTGCGGTTCGCAACAACTCAAAGCGGTCAACGCCCGGAGGCAATTCTACATCTCCCATCAGGTGCAGGTAGCGGTTAAGCTGCTCAAGCGAGTGACGGAGCGACGCCGAAGTGTGCACGATCTGGCCAACGACCGACATCGTCTCTAGCCGCGTTTCCAATGTGTGGCGCAGCAGTAAGGCCGTGTCACCGGTTTGCTTGATCGCGGCACCGATCAACGCCTGATACGCTTTGACTGGAATACGGTTGTCTTGATCGGACAGATCTTCCTCAGTCAGACCGCTCTCTCCCAGCAGAAGTTCACGAACTGCTCCCTTTTCACAGGCATAGTCAGCAAGACTCGCTGCAAAACCTGCGGCCATGGTCTGTTCAGTCATGATTGCCTCACCGATCCGATTATCCTGCACCAGACTACGTTCTGTTGCGCGCTCCGATCAAGCAATGCACCCGCATTTGTCTAGATTGTTGTCTCGCGGCAAAAGACTAAGGCCTTTTGAGTGCCTCTTGGCTTTCGTTTTCAAGGAAATCGCGTCTCGTTTTACTCTGGGAAAACCTCGGCAGACGAAAGCAACAAGCTTTATTGATCTGTCTGACTACCAAGATGGATCCGGCGCTTAATACCAATGTTCTCAAGGAACACTGCGTCGTGACTGACGACAATGATTGCTCCGTCATAGTTATTCAGCGCCATCTCCATCGCTTCAACTGCTTCGATGTCCAGATGGTTGCTGGGCTCGTCCAACAACAACAGCTGCCGGGGGTTGCTATGGCCAAGGGTGCAGGCCAAGCCCGCGCGCATCTTCTGACCCCCGCTCAACGAAGCGACCCGTCGATTGGCATCCTCGCCTCGAAAAAGAAAACGGGCGAGCGTCGCGCGGCGGGCGTTCTCGCTGGCATCGGGGTCGATCCGTGCCATTGCCTCAAGGATGGTCTCTTCGGGGTCAAGCAGACTGAGATCCTGATCGATCATTGCGCTGGGCACCAGAACCGAGACAGACCCGCTTTGTTGTTCGAGGTGTCCGCTGATGCAGGCAAGCAGGCTTGACTTGCCAGTGCCGTTTGCACCGCAAATTGCCAAGCGCTCGGGGCCACGGATCGAAAACGACATGTTTTCAATTAATGGTCTGTCCCTGAGATGCCGCAATCGAAGGTTCTCGATCCGCAGCACATCTGCACCTGCCGCTAGCCCGGAGGGCGCGACGTCCATCACAAGCGGCTCCAGTTTTTCGATGACTTTGCGGGCCGCCTCACGTGCATTGTCGGCCATTTCGGCCTGACGGCTACGGAGGCGGGCGGCGGCGGCCCCCGAACCTTCACTGCGTTCCTTAGCGGCGTTGAGCACAAGTTTCGGCTGGCTCCCTGATGCCCGTATCTGTCTGCCCTGCCGGTCGCTCCGCGCCTTGCGTTCAGCTGCGACCTGCGCCCGGACTTTACTGGACGTGACTGCGCGTTCGGCGACCGCTAGCGCATGTTCGGCAGATGCTTGCTCTGCCTCCTTTTTGGCGCGGTAATATCGGTAGTTGCCGCCGTAGATGTTGGCACCCAAGGCAGTGAGTTCCACGATTGCGTCCGTTTCATCCAGCA
Source organism: Yoonia sp. (assembly GCF_030731595.1). Taxonomy (GTDB): domain Bacteria; phylum Pseudomonadota; class Alphaproteobacteria; order Rhodobacterales; family Rhodobacteraceae; genus Yoonia. The sequence goes on along the minus strand of NZ_JANQTS010000141.1, from coordinate 1,643 downwards.
AAGCACGGTCATGGCTTGCAACCACAACGCAGCCGCGCCAGTCGCGCAGTGCCTCAATGACATAGCGCCTACCGGCTCTGTCCAGATGATTGGTCGGTTCGTCCAACAAGAGGGCTTCAGGTTTGGCAAACATCAGCGCCGCCAGATTGGCACGGGTCCTCTGGCCGCCTGACAAGCGGTCAAGACGGGTAGAGGGGGCATGGTCGAGCCCCAGTTTGCCCAGCGCTGCCTGTAGTCTTGGCACGAGCGTCCAGTCTGCTTGCGCTAGCTCCTCTTCTGTAGCTTCCCCGTCGTCTGCCCTCTTGAGGACAACGAGTTGATCGCTCACGCCAAACAGATCAGCGATCGTCGTGCCCTCTTCGTGGTCATGGTTCTGTTGCAGCAAACCAACCAAGGCAGGGCGGATGACGGTCCCGGCTGAAGGGTCCAACGCGCCCGATATGAGCCGCAGCAGCGTCGATTTGCCGGTGCCATTTCTGCCGACGAGACCGGTTTTTTCGGGACCGAATGTCAGCGTCAGATGATCGATGATGGGTGTGTTGTCGGGGGTATGCCAGCTTAGACCAGCAAGAGAGATCGTAGACATCAAGTGCGCTCCAAAAGAGTGGAAACCGAGTGGTGATCAAACGGTGTGTGCGCAATCCATTTTGGTAGCTCCTTGGCAATCTACCCTGTTCTTAGTGGGATTTGCGTTGGAAAACAAGGAAACACCGGGTGAACGGATAGGTTCTTATGGAGTCACGTCGCTGCTCTGCGTCGTTGGGATGGAGTGCGACCAGATGGTCTGCCTTAGGCCGCACTCCCTCTTTGCTGTTGCCGCCGCTCTATGCGGCGGCGAAGATTTGTCTCCGGCGCCAGATCCAACCGGAGAACAACAGGCTGAGACAGAATGCGAGTTCTGTCAGGACAGGCAGCCCATAGGCTGGCGCAAACAGTGCAAACATCTCGGGTGCGAGAAAACGCAAAGTGCTGCCGACCAGATAGACCGCACCGGCGGCGATGATGCCGACCCCGATGATTTTCGGGAACATGCCAGACTTCCAAATCAATAGGCCCGTCATGAAGCTGTTGATCGCAAAGAAGATCAGCCCCAGATCATAGCCGTGCGCGTGCAGATTGAGATAGGCGAGGGCAAGCGCCTCGGCGTCGGGACCACCCAGACCGGCGCTGTCCTGTCCTCCGGTGATCAGAAGCCACGCAATTTGCATATTGAGCAGGTTGGCGGCAATCAGCGCAGACTGGATCAGCCGGAAAATCATTGCTGCCAGGGCCAGTCCCGGTGCGACGGACCGGAAGAGGAGGAAGAGCGTGATGGCCAGTGCTGCGTCCGCCAATGCCATGATAACGTCTGAAACGATGGCAAGTGGCAGTGTCATTCCGGCATTGCGTATTGCGGCCGCCGTTTCCGATGCCGACGACAAGTCGATCAACGGACCACGGAGCGCAACCTCGGCGCCGATACCGCAGATGATGATTATCAGATAGAGCAGACCCGAGCTCCGCGCGAGCGACAGGTCATTTTGGTTCAGTTGCATGTGCATGGGATTAATCCTTTCAATGACGGGGTTCAGGTGCGCGATGGCCGCAAGGATGCTTGCCTGTGTTCACGCGCCGATCGCGCCGCGCGGCTGACGATGGCCGGC
>NZ_JANQTS010000140.1 GCF_030731595.1 Yoonia sp. | reverse complement strand
AGCAGACCAACGCGGTACTGGTTTTCCATCAATTCGCCAACGGAACGCACACGACGGTTCCCAAGGTGGTCGATATCGTCGATGTCGCCCTTGCCGTCCCGCAGTTCAACCAGCGCTTTGATACAAGCGACGATGTCTTCGCGACGCAGGGTGCGGATGGTGTCATCGGCATCCAGATCAAGACGCATGTTCATTTTCACGCGACCGACAGCGGACAGGTCGTAGCGCTCGCTGTCAAAGAACAGCGTATCAAACAGCGCGCTTGCGCTATCAACGGTCGGTGGTTCACCGGGACGCATCACGCGGTAGATATCCATGAGCGCGGTTTCGCGGTTCATGTTCTTGTCCGACGCCATCGTGTTGCGCATGTAGGCGCCCACGTTGATGTTATCGATATCCAGCACAGGGATCGTGGTGATGCCCGCATCAACCAGATCTTTGAGTGTGCCGCCGATCACTTCGCCGGACTTGTCCATTTCAACAGTCAGCTCATCGCCAGCTTCAACGTAGATCGCACCGGTTTCTTCGTTGATGATGTCTTGCGATACGAATTTGCCGAGAATGTTTTCGTAAGGCACCAGCAGATCGGTCACGTTCCCTGCGTCGATCAGTTTCTTGACCGAACGTGGCGTGATTTTCTCGCCGGCTTTGGCAATCACTTCACCTGTCTTTGCATCGATCAAATCGAAGGTCGGACGGGTGCCGCGCACACGCTCTGGGAAGAACTTGGTTGTCCAGGACTTGCCCTTTTTGTCCAGCTTATACTCGACGGTGTTGTAGTAGGCATTCATGATGCCTTCCTGATCCATGCCCAGCGCATAAAGCAGCGTGGTCACAGGCAGTTTGCGGCGACGGTCGATCCGGCAGAACACAAGGTCCTTGGCGTCGAATTCAAAGTCCAGCCAGCTACCGCGGTATGGGATGATGCGGCAGGCGAACAGAAGTTTACCGGACGAATGGGTTTTGCCCTTGTCATGGTCAAAGAACACGCCGGGCGAACGGTGCATCTGGGACACGATCACACGCTCGGTACCGTTGACGACAAACGTGCCGTTCGGCGTCATCAAAGGCATATCGCCCATGAATACGTCTTGTTCCTTGATGTCCTTGACAGACTTCGCGCCTGTATCTTCGTCCACATCAAACACGATCAGACGGAGGGTCACCTTGAGCGGGGCGCTATAGGTCATGTCGCGTTGCTGACATTCCTCGACGTCGTATTTCGGCTTTTCCAGCTCGTACTTGACGAATTCAAGCACGGCGGTCTCGTTAAAGTCTTTGATCGGAAAGACGGATTGGAAAACACCCTTGATGCCTTCGCCGTCAAGTGGTGTGTCGCTGTCGCCAGAGCGCAGGAACAGATCATAAGAAGATTTTTGAACCTCGATGAGGTTCGGCATTTCAAGTACTTCGCGGATTTTGCCGTAGTACTTACGCAGGCGTTTCTGACCAAGGAAGGAGGAAGCCATATGCGGTGTCACCTTTTGTTTGTCTCTCGAACGATGCATCACCCGGGCCGCGATACATCACCCATTTGACAGGGGGTTCAAAGTCTATTCGTGGCTGCCGTCCCACCGGCTGCCTCCCGACTGATTGAACCTACCCAAGAGGTCGGTCAGCGATTGGCCGACCTCTAAGACAGGTTTGGCCGGGCCCGCATCTCTGCGAGCCCAGCCGAATTTTAGGGCGAAAGTGAATTTCGCCTGAAGACTGACTTAGGCCAGTTCGACCTCTGCACCAGCTGCTTCCAGCTTTGCTTTGATGTCTTCTGCTTCTGCTTTGGAAGCGCCTTCTTTGATCTTGCCGCCAGCTTCGACCAGATCTTTGGCTTCTTTCAG
>NZ_JANQTS010000139.1 GCF_030731595.1 Yoonia sp. | reverse complement strand
AGGGCGTGTCAGGGAATATGGCGCAGGCGATCTACGACTATTTCCACGAGAATGGTTGACTTGGGTCCTGTCTCGGCTGCTACTTAACTCGTCAAGCACTGCTGAAAAGGCAAGACACCCATGTCCAACTTCAAGCACCGTCTGCACTCTACCCAAGATCGCCTGACAGGTCACATTTGCACGATCCCTTCGGCGACTGTGACACAGGCGATGGCCGCTGCCGGGGCGGATGCGGTGATTATCGACATGGAACATGGGGCCGTCGATTATGCCAGCGCTCATGCCATGATTGCAGCAACCAAAGGCACAGGGTGCGCGCCCCTAGTGCGCGTCGCAGAGAACGACCCAAGCCACGTCAAACGCGTGTTGGATCTGGGTGCAGAAGGGATCGTCTTTCCACTGATCCGTACAGCCGATGATGCGCGCAAAGCGGTGGCATCACTCTTTTACCCGCCAAAGGGCAATCGCGGGTTCGGGCCCTTTATTGCACATTCCATGGCTGGCGTGCCTTTGGCCGAATACAAGGACGCGGTTGACGGGACCTTAAGCTGCGTGCTGCTGATTGAAACCGTCGATGCGGTGGAGAACATCGAAGAAATCGTGAAGGTTCCGGGGATCGATCTTTTGGTCCCTGCCCAGTTTGACCTGTCCACGGATCTTGGTGTTTCCGGTCAGTTCGATCACCCTGACTTTATCGCCGCCATTGCAAAGGTCGAAAAGGCAAGTTTGGCGGCGGGTATCCCATTGGGTGGTGTCGCATTGGCCGAGGCACAGGCCGCATCACTTTTTGCGCGCGGGTATCGCCTGATTGCGGGGTTTGATTTGTTGTGGCTCAAGGCCAAGACGGCCGAAACGCAGGCGTGGACCAAGCTTTAGCAGGCCAGAAAGCCAAAAATACAGATGGGTTTGGACCTTCCCAATGGGCGTTGACCCCCGGCAACCAACACAACAGTCGCCGAGGTTCTTCCAATTGTGCTCTTAAAGGCCAAGTTTCGATGCGTCAGAGTACAGGCCAACGACACGGTTCATGGAAGCCATCGTCGTGTTCAGACCAAGGAAGACTGCAGCGCGTGCTGCGTCGTCGATTGTTTCGCCGGCATTGATCGCATCCAGATGGCCCTTGATCGCCTGCCAGTGATTGCGCGCTTCTTCCAGTCCCGCTGCAATATCATCGGTGCGCGGAGGTTGGACACCCGCTTCGGGCATGCCACCGCGCAACGCATCCAGCGATACTTCGAACAGATGCATCGTTCCGCCGAGGGACTCCTGATATGCGGCCGCATCAACATCCGAAAGTATCAGGCAAACTTCTTTGGAGATCTTCTGGGTCAGCATCCGTTGCCGACCCGCAATGTCGATCGCCAACGCATCTGATTGTAGCAGGGAAGCCTGATTTGAATATTCACCAGAGATCTGCGTCACAAGAAGTTGGGCCATCTCGAGGACTGACATATTCCCGGCAGCAAGCACCTGAATGGCTTCATCGCTCGGCACCCCGTCGACACTTTCGCTCAAAGCGGCTTGGAGAGGTGCGAACCTTGTGTGGAGTTCTTCAATCATACGTAGGGTCTTGCGGCGTTCCTCTGCGCCGTTGACGTTGAGGTTCTCGTCTCCAAATTCAAGTGCCGCAAGGATGGCGTTCAGTTCAGCCACTGCGCCGCTTAGGACCTTGGAGGTTTCTTCAGCGGCAATACCGGCATTCAGATTGCAGGCCGCGGCGGGAATGCGCTGGCTCAACATCCTGAGTTTGCCTGACAGATCGATCCGTTCGCTTCCGCTTTCATCTTCGATGAACTGGACGCGTATCACGTCTTCGGGCGTGTTTGCCAAGTCTGCGGTCATTTGGGCGTGAGCTGCGGGCACAAACAAGATAGCGGCGATGATTGTGGACGTGATAGGGCGTAAGTGACGCGGTAACTTTTTAATAAACATTGGGTTCTCCTGAGAGCGTTCAGCGTCTTGCGTGTGAGGCGTTCTCGAATTGCGTGATTGAAGAGTGTTTCATCGAAATGAAGGTTGCTCTGGTGAAAGCAGACGATGCTGCGGTTGTGGATGTCGTGGGCTTAAGCAAACTGCACCGGCATCGTCGTCCGACTGGGCGCGGTTCTCGGGTGACCTCCAGACTCTGGTGGTCGAATGGTGTCGTCGGAAGAGTTGCAAGGCATGCCTTGCCTTGACCTGACAGGGGGTGACGACCGCACATGGAATTTGTCTGATTGAGAGAGACGCAAAAACGCTGCCCGGACCAGGCTTGGGGATTTTCGGCCTGTTCGAAACCTTCGCCTGTCAAACGCCAGCGCACTACGCTTTGCGCTGACGTTTGCAGATGTCGCGGAAGCCATCGCCGCCGCAATAGTCATACTGACCTTACCGTTTACTTTGGCGAACACGTTACTGATTAACTTTGACAAAACTACATATACAAGAATTGAGATATAAGTAGTGTGAGGTAAATTTAAGGAATATTTTTCAGGCCCTTACCAAAAAGACAGGCTTGGTCTGCGGCCTCCTTAATGTGCGCACCTTGCTGCCAGAGTGTTGTCACAGTTGCCCCGAAACACTGGCTGATCGTGTCGGAACTGTGTTCGGGTGACGTACCGCGCTTTCGTCTGATTCGCCTTCAAGAGCGACCGCGGAATAATTGCCTTTCACCACAATCGGCAAACGGAGGGTCGCCTGCCAAATATCGTCAGCGCTGACCTGCATGCGCTGCCCCGTCTCGGCTTATCTGCCCTCTGGTAACAGCAGCGAAGCCACGCTACGACTATCGCATGACTTTGAACCTGCCAAATATCCTCACGATCCTGCGCCTCGCTGCTGCACCGGGGGTAGTGGTGATGTTTCTATATTTCGCCCGGCCTTGGGCGGACTGGTTTGCGCTCGTCCTTTTCGTGCTGGCGGCGCTCACCGACTTCCTTGATGGCTATCTGGCCCGCGCTTGGAAACAGGAAAGCAAACTGGGGGCGATGCTGGACCCGATTGCGGACAAGGCGATGGTGATCATCGCTTTGGTCGTCATCACCGGCTTTTCCGGCATGAACCCGTGGATTTTGCTGCCCGCGACCGTCATCATCTTTCGCGAGGTCTTTGTCTCGGGTCTGCGCGAGTTTCTGGGCGATACCGCCGGTACGCTAAAGGTCACCAATCTGGCAAAGTGGAAAACGACTGCCCAGATGGTCGCGATTGCCATGCTTTTCGCGACCGGCGCGTTCGAGCATTACTTCGGGATGCAATCACTGGCCATGACGTCAGAGATGGTGGAAGATGCGATTTCAGGGCGAGGCCCTGACGAATTGGGTCTGTGGTGGAAGTATCAGGGCATGATGATCAGCTGGTGGGGCGGGATCATCACGCTTTGGGCCGCTGGCCTTCTGACGCTGGTGACGGGCTGGGATTATTTCACCAAGGCAAGGCCCTATCTCAGGGATGGAAGCTTATGAATGTCATCTATTTTGCATGGGTCCGTGAACGGATCGGCTTGCCGCAAGAGACGGTCCAAACCGATGCCGCGACAGTGAATGACCTCATCGCCGAACTCTGCGCGCGCGAAGACCGCTATGCCGCCGCTTTTGCCGATACCAGCGCACTGCGCGTGGCCTTGGATCAAGAGCTGTCCTCTTTCGACGCGCCACTTGCTGGTGTGCGCGAAGTTGCCTTTTTTCCGCCAATGACAGGCGGCTGATGACAGTCCGCGTGCAAGCCGAACCCTTTGACGCAGGCGCGGAATTGGACGCCTTTGCGCAGGGCCGCACGGATATCGGTGCAGTCGTCAGCTTTACCGGTGTCGTCCGTGATACCAAGGGTGATCTGCAAGAAATGCTGATCGAGCATTACCCCGGCATGACCGAAAGCGCGATTTCAAAGATTGCAACGGAAGCTGTCCAGCGCTGGGACCTGGCCGATGTTTTGGTCATCCACCGCTATGGCCCGCTGGCGCCGGGTGCGCCGATCATGATGGTGGCAACCGCATCAGCTCATCGCGCCGCTGCATTCGAGGCGGCAGATTTCCTGATGGATTATCTGAAATCCCGCGCGCCTTTCTGGAAAAAAGAAATCACTGGGGATGGGGCCACTTGGGTCGCGGCCAAGGACGCAGACGAGGACGCGCTAAAACGCTGGTGACCGTGCGAGAGCCGCGCAGGGGGCGTGACGCGGGCAGGTTGTCAGGTGGTTGTTGATCAACCCCGTTGCCTCCATGAAAGCGTAAACGATCGTCGGTCCACAAAAGCGAAAGCCCGCTTTCTTGAGGTCCTTTGAGATTTGAACCGACAGCGGCGATTGGGTCGGCATATCCGCCCGGTTTGAAACGGTCGTCCGTAAAGGCACCCCATCGACATAGCGCCACAAGAAACGGTCAAAGCCTTCGCGCGCCTCGATCTCTTGCCATGCGCGGGCATTGCCGATTGTCGCCTCTATCTTGCCTTTGTGGCGGATGATGCCGGCATCGGCCAACAGGCGCTGCACGTCGGGCTCGCCCCATGTTGCAATCACATCGGGGTCGAACCCCGCAAAGGCCGCGCGAAAGTTCTCGCGCTTTTTCAGGATCGTGATCCATGACAGGCCCGCCTGAAACCCGTCGAGGATCAGCTTTTCCCACAAGGCCCGACTGTCATACTCCGGCACGCCCCATTCGGTGTCGTGATAGTCGATGTAAATCTGTTCCGGTCCGGCCCAGCCGCAGCGCTCGGTCATTTGGTGCCCTTAATCAGTTGTTAGTTTGGTATGGGTCATTGTCTGGGCAACAGTATGGAGTCCTGAGATGCAAAACGCCACGCTTGGCCGCGCGCAAATTGATGATGACGCTCTTTTCGACCCGTTGCGCTATGCAATGGCAAGCCGGGACGCAGATATCATGTCGATGGTGCGGGATGCACTGGATGATGGTCGCGCGCAGCTTGCCTTTCAGCCGGTCGTCACAGCCGATGCGCAGCATAACATTGCTTTTCACGAGGGCCTGATGCGCCTGACAGATGAAACAGGACGCGTTATTCCGGCAGGGCATTTCATGCCATCCATTGAGGAAAGCACATTGGGGCGGCAGATTGACTGCGTGACCCTCTATCTTGCGTTGCGGCATTTGCGCCAGAACGAGGAAATGCGCTTGTCCGTCAACCTGTCAGCGCGGTCAATCGGAGACGGGGAATGGCGCCGTATCCTTGATCGCGGTCTGATGGACCATGTGGGTCTGGGTGAACGCCTGATTTTTGAAATCAGCGAGAGTTCAGCGATGATGCTGCATGAAAACGTTATGCGCTTCATGTGGGAAATGCAGCCAAAGGGGGTGGGTTTTGCGCTTGATGGTTTTGGTGCGGGACTGACCGCATTTCGTTATCTCAAGGATTTCTATTTCGATCTGGTCAAGATCGACAAAAGCTTTGTTAAGGGAATCGATCATGATCCCGACAATCAGGTCCTCGTTGAGGCGCTGATTGCGGTCGCCCATCAGTTCGAGATGTTTGTCGTCGCCGACGGCGTCGAGACCGAGGCAGAGGCCAGTTTCCTGAAAGGCATAGGCGCTGATTGTCTTCAGGGCTACTTCTTTGGGGTTCCCGGCTTTGAACTTTGACGGCTTGCGCTGCATGCGGAAGGGAATTGATTTGCCCTAGATAAGCTTACGACCTATGGAGCATGGCAAGTGGCAGTCGGGACTGTCTTGCACTTGATACGTGTAGATGGCACCGTTCTGCTCGGGAACAAACCTGAAGGGGATCATCCATGACCAATGTCGTTATCGCATCAGCCGCCCGTACAGCCGTCGGCAGCTTTGGCGGAGCTTTCGCCAACACACCCGCCCACGATCTGGGTGCCGCTGTTCTGGAAGCCGTCGTCGCTCGGGCCGGTATTGATAAGTCTGAAGTGAGCGAAACGATCCTTGGTCAGGTGCTGACAGCGGCGCAAGGTCAAAACCCTGCCCGTCAGGCGCATATCAATGCGGGTCTGCCAATCGAAGCGGCGGCATGGGGCATTAACCAAGTGTGCGGCTCTGGCCTGCGGGCTGTGGCGCTTGGCGCACAGCATATCCAACTGGGCGATGCTTCGATCGTTGCAGCAGGTGGTCAGGAAAACATGACCCTTTCGACCCATGCCGCAAACCTGCGTGCCGGGCAGAAAATGGGCGATATGAAGTTCATCGATACAATGATCCGCGACGGTCTGTGGGATGCCTTCAACAACTACCACATGGGGCAAACCGCCGAAAACGTCGCCAACCAGTGGCAGATCACCCGCGAGATGCAGGATGAATTCGCAGTCGCTTCTCAGAACAAAGCGGAAGCCGCGCAAAAGGCTGGCCGCTTCGCTGACGAAATCGCGGCATTCACCGTCAAAACCCGCAAGGGCGATATCATCGTCGATCAAGACGAATACATCCGCCACGGTGCCACAATGGAAGCCATGCAGAAACTGCGCCCTGCCTTTACCAAAGACGGGTCTGTAACTGCAGCGAACGCATCGGGCTTGAACGACGGTGCGGCGGCAACTTTGTTGATGACCGCTGATGAAGCCGAAAAGCGCGGGATCGAACCGCTGGCGCGCATCGCTTCTTACGCGACCGCCGGCCTTGACCCTTCCATCATGGGTGTTGGTCCGGTCATGGCGTCACGCAAGGCCCTGGAAAAGGCGGGATGGTCCGTCAGCGATCTGGACCTTGTCGAAGCGAACGAGGCTTTTGCTGCTCAGGCCTGTGCGGTGAACAAAGACATGGGCTGGGACCCTGCGATCGTCAACGTCAACGGCGGCGCGATTGCCATCGGTCACCCGATTGGTGCGTCCGGCTGCCGTGTCCTGAACACGCTGCTGTTCGAAATGAAGCGGCGCGGGGCCAAGAAAGGCCTTGCCACATTGTGCATCGGCGGCGGCATGGGCGTTGCCATGTGCGTCGAGCGTCCGTGATCTGAATCAAGGCGGTCCATCGCTGGGCCGCCTAATACCCTGACAATGAAATACTGAGGAGGAATTATTATGGGACGTGTTGCACTCGTCACTGGCGGCTCGCGCGGCATAGGCGCGGCTATTTCAACAGCACTCAAGGACGCGGGCTATGCGGTTGCCGCGACTTATGCGGGCAATGATGAAAAGGCCGCGGCCTTTACCGCTGAAACCGGCATCAAGACCTACAAGTGGGACGTGGCAAGCTACGAAGCCTGCGCCGCAGGTGTCGCGCAGGTCGAGGCTGACCTAGGCCCGGTTGAGGTACTGATCAACAACGCCGGCATTACCCGTGACGCACCCTTCCACAAGATGACGCCGCAGCAGTGGCACGAGTGCATCGATACTAACCTCAACGGTGTATTCAACATGACCCACAATGTCTGGGGCGGCATGCGTGAACGCAAGTTCGGGCGGATCGTGACGATTTCCTCGATCAATGGCCAAAAGGGCCAGTTTGCCCAAGCTAACTATGCTGCCACAAAGGCAGGCGACATTGGTTTCACCAAGTCGCTTGCGCAGGAAGGCGCACGCGCAGGCATCACGGTCAATATCGTCGCACCCGGCTATATCAACACCGAGATGATGAGCACGATTCCCGAAAAGGTGATGAACGAAGTCATCCTGCCGCAAATTCCAGTGGGTCGCCTTGGCGAAGCCACCGAGATCGCGCGCGCGGTTGTCTTTTTGGCCTCGGACGATGCCGGTTTCGTCACAGGTTCGACCCTGTCAGCGAATGGCGGCCAATATATGGTCTAGGCAAAGCCTGATCGAAAAAACCAAGGGCCGCGCCTTTCAGGCGTGGCCCTTTTTTGTCGGTCCGTGGTGCGCATGAAAATCTCATGGGCAATTTCGCTGATTCGAAATGCGCGCAAGTCAAATGGCGCGCCTTTACAGAACTGGCAGCAGGCGAAATGACCGGCCGCCAGTGCAAGGTCTGTCGCTTAATGCGTGCTCAACCGCGTAATTTCTTCTTTGAGCATCAGCTTTTGCTTCTTGAGTTTTGCAAGTTCAAGGTCGTCCGACGCAGGGCTGCGCTGAAGTACCTCGACATGCTCCGAGAGGTGTTGGTGCTTCTTCTTCAGTTCCTGCAGATGCGAACTCAAGCTCATTTTAGTACTCCTCTTGGTTGATGATATGTCGATTGCAGCACATCCTATCGGCTGTGTCACGCCGCATGGCAGCAATTCGACGTGATCTCAGGCTGCACCCAAGAAGTTGCCAAAAGGTTAAGGCCAGATGGGCAATTCTGCGCCATTGCGCAAAACGTCACTGACAGCGGGGGTATAGCTGTCCTGATCGGCCAAATGGACCGCGCCCTCATGCATGATCAGCGTCGGGGCCATGCGAAACGCGGTGCGCCCTTCTTGCCGTGCTTGCAACAGAAACAGCTCTGGCGCCTTGTCTGCGCGGCCTGCGATTGGTCGCACGATGAACGCGCCAAGCCGGCCTTCCAACGCGGCCAGAACCTCTGGCAAGCGTTCCATTCTTTGGATCAAAGTCAGATAACCACGCGGGCCAACCCTGCGTGCGCCCACGTCCAGCCAATCGCGCAACGGCGTGTCCCCGCCCAAAGCTGTATCGCGGCCTTGATCGGTGGCGGGCGTCCCGGTGCTGCGGTCAAAATAAGGAGGGTTCATGATCACATGATCGAACCGCATTTGTCGCAAGGATGCAGGCAAGGCACGCAGATCGGCGGTCATGACCGCGAAGGGTAGATTATTCTCTGCACCGTTACGCTGGGCGAGGGCGGCATAGTCCGCCTGCACTTCCACCCCTGTCATGGCAAGATCAGGCACGCGGGCCGCAAGGCAAAGCGACGCCACCCCGACGCCGCACCCCAGTTCAAGCACGGACTGTCCTCGTTTTGCGGGCACAGATGCGGCAAGCAGAACTGGGTCAACCCCGGCGCGATACCCTTTGCGGGGTTGCCACATGCGGATCTTGCCACCCAGAAAATCGTCACAGCTTAGCGGTTCAGTCACGGCCCAGATCAATCTCGCCGTCGCGCATGATCGCCTCTGCCATGAACAAATCGCGGTCCAGAACCATTAACCGCCGCGGCATAATGCCTATGCTGCCTTCAAGGACGCTCATATTTACGTCGAAGGTGAACCAGTCTATACCCTCGCTGTCCAGCA
>NZ_JANQTS010000138.1 GCF_030731595.1 Yoonia sp. | reverse complement strand
TCTGCCCGCCTTCATTGGGGACATGGCAGGCAAAGCCATGACCGTTCGTTTCGGTATATTCCGGTGCGACTTCGCGGCACATTGCAGTCGCTGCAAAACAGCGTGCGGCAAAGACACAACCCTGCGGCAGCGCACCCGGCGATGGCATCAGACCCGGGATCTGGTGCAATTCATTGCCGGTGCTGCCCTCGGCGGGGACGGACCGGATCAGGCCAAGTGTATAGGGGTGGCGGGGGGTCAGAACGATCTGCTCCACGGGTCCACATTCCACGATCCGGCCTGCATACATCACGGCAATCCGGTCGGCGATGCCCGACACCACCGATAAATCATGGCTGACCCAGATCAGCGCGGTGCCCTCATCCGCGCAAAGGCGGTGCATCTCGTGCAGGATTTGTGCCTGTACCGTCACATCAAGGGCGGTTGTCGCCTCATCCGCGAGGATCAGCACGGGATCGTTCAGCAGGGCAATCGCGATGGCAATCCGCTGGCGCATCCCGCCCGACAATTGATGCGGGAAGGAGACAAAGCGTTCTTCGGGAGCGGGAATGCCGACCTTGTTCAGAATGGCAAAACAGCGGGTATTCACCTCGGCACGGGGCAAGGACCGGTGCGCGGTAATCGCTTCGCGCATCTGCTCGTCTATGCGCAGAACGGGGTTCAGCGTCGCCATCGGATCCTGAAAGATCATCGCGATCCGGTTGCCCCTGATCTTTCGCATGGATTTGGGGTCTGCTTGCGCGAGGTCTTGGCCCTCAAACAGCACAGACCCTTTGGAGACGCTGCCGCCGCCGGGCAGCAGCCCGAGGATCGCTTTGGCCAATACGGATTTGCCGGAGCCGCTTTCGCCGACAAGCCCGAGGATTTCGCCGGGCTGCAAACTCAGGTCGATGCCGTGTAGGATGCGCAGATCGCCTTTGCGGGCGGAAAACGACACTTCGAGGTTTTTGATATCAAGGAGGGTCATTGTTGCCGCGCCTTCGGGTTCAGGACGTCGCGCAACTGATCACCCACCAGATTGATCGAGACGATGGTGAAGAGCAGTGCGAGGCCGGGATAAAAGCTGAGCCAGTAGCGGCCCGAGAGCATATCGGCGTAGCCATTGGAAATCAGCAGACCAAGCGAGGGTTCGGTCAGGGGCAGGCCAATGCCGAGAAAGCTCAGTGTGGCCTCCAGTGCGATGGCGGCGGCCACCTGCATCGTGACCAGGACGATCAGCGGTGGCAGGCAGTTGGGCAACAAATGACGCAGCACGATGCGGGAGGTGGAATAGCGCAGCATCCGACCCGCCTCGATATACTCGCGGGTTTTCTCGATCATTGCTTGTGCGCGGATCGTGCGGGCGTAATAGGCCCATTGCACGGCCACCAGTGCGATGATGATTTTGTCGGTGCCTTGGCCCAGAATGGCGACCAGCACCAGGGCGATCAGGATGGCGGGCAGGCTCAGTTGCAGCTCGACAATGCGCATCACCAGCGCGTCGATCCAGCCACCGGCGTAGGCGGCAAAGAGGCCGACGACCGATCCCAGAACAAACGCGATGCCCGCGCTTGCGGCACCCACGGCAAGGCTGGTGCGCAGACCGTATAGGATCGCCGACAGGATATCGCGCCCTTGGTCATCTGAGCCGAGCAGGAACAATTCCCCGTTTGACCCACGGCTGCCGGGCGGCAGTTTGCCGTCCATAAAGTTGAGTTGCATCAGATCGTAAGGGTCTTGCGGCGCGATCCACGGGGCAAAGATGGCAACAAACATGACGGCCAAAAGCCCTATCAGCCCAAGCACCGCGATGCGGCTGTCAAAGAAGGCGCGCGTGGCCTCCATCGCCGGATTTTCTGCGACGTTCTTCATGATTTGCCTCC
>NZ_JANQTS010000137.1 GCF_030731595.1 Yoonia sp. | reverse complement strand
TTCGCAAAGTTGATCTGGGAGCTTTTTAATGGCCAGTTCGACGGCATCATCCAGCATATGCATCCGCGCCAAGTGATCCGGGCCCTCGCAATGTGCAATCGCAAGGTAAAAGAACATCATTTCCCACGGCTGAAGGCATCCAAAGTGCCCGTTCACCATGCCTTCCAAAGCAAGTCGTGCGGCTTTGATGTCTTGCGCATATGCTGCAGGGGTGTTGCGCCACAAAGAGCGCGGGAACTGATCCAAAGCAATTATTAGGGCGAGCCGCCCGCGAGGTGTTTCGGCCCAGTCATCAAGTTGGCCGGATGCTGCCGCTTGGGTGATGTCAGCGAATCCGGAGATGATCGCATCGTCCATCCCGCCTTGCATACGCTCCGACCAAAAAGCTGCATATGTCTCGGGCGCATTTTGATGACCCGTGTCGGGAAACCAGAAATCGAGAACGTCGGTTGGTAAGAAACTCATGTGGGATGCATCCTTGGTCATACCAGGCATTCAGAATTGCCGAGGATACTGGGACATCATTTCCATGAGGCCAAGGTCGCTTTGAATGCCCTCAGGATTGCGGGCCAACAACTCGCGCAGAAAAGCGCGTTCAGCATACGCGGTTTGATGTTCTGGCGTGGCGTCGGTCGCTGGGTAGGCGATAGCCCCACGGAACATCCACTTCATAGTGGGAAATTTGAAAGCTGGGAATGTAAGTGTCATTGATCGATCCTCTCATTGGCGTTGAATTGAGCCTAAGGACGCGTGAATTTTACTGGTATCCGCGTTGACGTTGTGCTGTTCTACAAAAATGAAGAGCGTTTTTCAGAACCTTTCAGATGTGCGCGTTTTCCTTGCAGTAATGCGCGCCGGTTCCACCTTGGCGGCATCCAAGACGCTCGGGATGGCACAGCCCACCGTGGCAAGGCGCATTGAAGCACTGGAACACGTGCTTAAGCTGGTTCTGTTTGAACGGAACACCCAGGGTTTTACACCGACACAAGACGCGCTGATGCTGTTGCCGAGCGCCGAAGCAGTTGAGAAAGCGGCCAAAGAATTGGATGCGACGGCGGCCCGATTGGCGTCTTCCCAATCCCGAACCATTCGGATTACTGCAGTGACGGACGCATTCAATCCTCACCTGTCCGCAATCTTAAAAGGCTTTGTCGAGAGCTACGGGAGTGTGAATTTCGAATTGATCCCAAGTGACGAGGCGATCGACATATCGGCAGGAGATGTCGACATCGCTATTAGATGGACCAACAAGAAGATCGATGATCCATCGTTGATTTGCCGGAATCTGGCCACGATTACCCATTCGTTGTTTGCGTCAAGGTCCTACGCGGCCAAATCTGATCTACCGCACTCAGAATCAGAAATGGATGGATATAAGTATCTGGTTTTTGGTGGAAATCTGGCCGCCCATCCGGTCAATAAGTGGCTGCTGCAGCGCATCAACCCGGATCAGATTGCGATGACTTGCCAAGATTTTAAGGCAATGAAAACCGCCATTCAAATGGGGGCCGGTATTGGAGTTCTCCCGACACGGTTCATGAAGAGCGACGACACGCTCGTCCACTGCATTGAGTTGCCCGAAGACTTGGGATCGACCGTATGGCTGTTGGTGAATCCGTCCGCCTACCGCCGACCTGAGGTGAAGGCGTTCACAGCATATTTTGCGCCGCGATACAGTGCGCATTTGCGAAAAAACTAGGGGCTAATCCCCTAAAGCAGACCTACGTCCATAGATTATCAACGGCGACTAAGTCCGCATCTTACCAGTTCGTACACGATGCAGCGAACGGCAGGTGTACGGATAGGGAGGGACTTCTGAGAATTTCATCGTACCAGCCATATGACACACCAATGTCGCCTATT
>NZ_JANQTS010000136.1 GCF_030731595.1 Yoonia sp. | reverse complement strand
ACATGGGCGATGCTGGCCTCGGTCGGCAACCCGCCCATGATCAGGTGCGATGGTGTGGGAGCTTGGGTCACGCCATCGGTGCAGGTCCGGCAAGCGTATTTGGGACGGACGGTGACAATGACGCGCAACTGCGCCGGCACGATGTCCAACCGCTCGCTACGGTCTTCACCGATCTTGTGCATGACGCCACAGCCGCAAGGGCAGATCAGGCTGTCGGGTTCGACAACCTCTTCAATGCGCGGCAATGCGGCCGGCAAGTTGCCGATAGTGCGCTTTGGCGCGGGCCTGGTTGCCGTTTTGTCACCTGCCTTGGCAGCCAGATGTTCCTTCTGCACCTCGACCTCAGCCAGTGCGATGGACAGATCCTCGAACGCCAGTTGCCGCTCATCCTCGGTCAACTTTTCCGACCGCTTGCCATGCAGGGCATGGTTCAGCTCGGCGATCAAATGCTGTTGGCGTTGGGTGATATCCTGAAGTGCAGTAATCGTTTCCATCAATGACGTAACCACCGCGCGCTGCGCGTCAGGGATGGTGGAAAGGTCAATGGCGGGCATCTCGATCATGGCCCGAGACTACGATAAAACCACAGTAAAAACACGTCAAAGACGGTGATTGATTCATTCTGCCACAGCAGGTGGGCGCGTCTCCAAGGCCTTGACCTTGCGCCAGTCGAGACCGGCAAACAGGGCCTCAAACTGGGCGTGGTTCAGCGCCATCATCCCGTCCTTGATCGCAGGCCAGGTGAAGGTCGTATCTTCCAGTCGCTTGTAAGCCATCACCAATCCGGTGCCGTCCCAATACAAAAGCTTCAGCCGATCCGCCCTGCGCGAGCGGAACACAAACACCGTGCCGGTGAACGGATCCTTGCGCAGCACCGACGACACGATCGCTGCCAGACCGTCATGACCTTTCCTGAAGTCCACAGGCTGCGTCGAGACCAGAACCCGCACGCGGTTTGACGGGAACATCATGGCCGTGACCCAATTGCCCGCACGATCTCGGCAATCCGGTCAGAACTGGTGGTGCCATCGAGCCTGATTGTCACTTGGCCGATCTCAATCTCGATAGGGTCAGCGGATGCAGCGTCAGACTTAGTAAGCGGTGCAGACACTGCTGGTACAGGAGCATCGCCGCCATCATCCGACACCACGAGCGGCGCAAAACAAAAGTCGTCCTCTTCAACTGCGGGTAAAACCAACCTGCCGTCACGCGCCCGACTGCGCCATTCCGACAGATGGTTTGCCCGAAGCCCATACCGCGCAGCAACCCCGTTCACCGTCGCCCCAGGCTTCAAGCTCTCAGCCACGATCCGCGCCTTGACCTCATCCGGCCAGCGTCGCTGACCATTGGTCCGTATGTCCACCCCGTAGCCCCTGAGAAACTCCACCGTAGTCGCCATCGCGAAACTCCTGCCCTAATCTCCGTCAGGTGCGAAATCTCAGGTTAGGTCAGAATTGCGAAGGTGCGGGCCAGGAAACGCTTACGACCAAGGTGCTTGGTGTTCCAATAGATAATGATGGCGGCAAGCAGGTTGAGGCCGGCCATGCGATAGTGTTGGCCCTCGGCCGTGCGGTCGCGGATTTCGCCTTGGCGTCCGATGCGCAGAGCGTTTTTCAAGGCATGGTGCGCCTCGCCCTTGTTCAACCCAATCTGGGCGCGGCGCTGCATATCGGCGTCAAGCAGCCAGTCGATGATGAACAGCGTCCGCTCAATGCGGCCGATCTCGCGGAGCGCCATGGCACCTGTCGCCATGGTGGCCACAGAGCGCAGGACGCCGGGCCAGTTCTGGACGATGAGGCCTTCTCAGCCGTAACAGACCCCATTTTGTTGCGATATTCATCCTGCATGAAAACAGAAGACTGGGTG
>NZ_JANQTS010000135.1 GCF_030731595.1 Yoonia sp. | reverse complement strand
ATGAACGATATGAGCAACCTCAAAAACCTCGAAGTCGGTTACGACGTCCCCGCCCTGCCCGGCATGGACGAGGCTGATATCCAAACGCCTTGCCTTGTGCTCGATCTGGACGCGCTGGAACGCAACATCAAGAAAATGGGCGATTTCGCGAAATCCCACGGCATGCGTCACCGTGTACACGGCAAGATGCACAAGTCAGTCGATGTCGCCTTGCTACAGGAAAAGCTGGGCGGGTCTGTTGGCGTCTGCTGCCAGAAGGTATCAGAAGCCGAGGTTTTCGCCCGTGGTGGCATCAAGGACGTGCTGGTGTCCAACCAAGTGCGTGATCCGCAAAAGATCGACCGCCTTGCCCGCATCCCCAAACTGGGCGCGCGCGCCATCTGTTGTGTGGATGACATGGCCAATATCGCGGACCTCTCTGCCGCTGCGATGAAGCACGGCACACAGATCGAATGTCTGGTCGAAATCGACGTGGGTGCAGGCCGTTGCGGCGTGCAATACGGTCAGCCCGTCGTGGATTTGGCTAAAGCCATCGAAGCCGCCCCCGGCCTGAAATATGCTGGCATCCAAGCCTATCAGGGCGCAATGCAGCACCTTGACTCCTATGAAGAGCGTAAGGGCAAAACCCAGATCGCGATTGATCAAGTGGCCGAGACGCTTGCGCTTTTGAAAGCCGAAGGCATTGAAAGCGATATCGTTGGCGGTGGTGGCACAGGCTCTTACTACTTTGAGAGCGCCTCTGGTGTGTTCAACGAATTGCAGTGCGGGTCTTATGCCTTCATGGATGCCGATTATGGTCGTATCCTTGATAAGGACGGCAACCGGATCGACAAGGGCGAGTGGGAAAACGCGCTGTTCATCCTGACCTCTGTCATGAGCCACGCCAAGGCCGACAAAGCGATCGTTGATGCGGGCCTAAAAGCACAATCCGTCGATAGCGGTCTGCCCACGATCTATGGCCGCGATGATGTGACTTACGTGAAATGTTCAGACGAACACGGCGTGGTGGCCGACCCGACTGGCGCGCTCAAGGTCAATGACAAGCTCAAGCTGGTCCCCGGTCACTGCGACCCGACCTGCAACGTGCATGACTGGTACGTCGGTGTGCGCAACGGCAAGGTTGAAACGCTATGGCCTGTTTCGGCACGCGGGAAAGCCTACTAAGCGCAAGACGTTGAGCAGACCAAGAATAACAAAGGGTCGGTCTATGGACCGGCCCGTTTTGCAAGGAAGACCAAGATGATTATCGTTCCCGAAAAAGAGATTGCCGGCCTCATGACCCGCGCCGATGCCTTCACAGCGGTCGAGCAAGTGTTCGCGTCGATGTCGAATGGTGGTGCGTATAATTTCCCCGTGATCCGCGAGGCGATTGGCCATGAAGACGCGCTTTACGGCTTCAAGGGCGGGTTCGACAAAACCGGCATGGCGCTGGGTCTGAAAGCGGGGGGATACTGGCCCAATAACTTGGCAAAGCATGGGCTGATCAACCACCAGTCCACTGTTTTCCTGTTTGATCCGGATACCGGCAAGGTCAGTGCCATGGTCGGCGGCAATCTTCTGACAGCGCTGCGCACAGCGGCGGCGTCATCGGTGTCGATCAAGCATCTGGCGCGCAAGGACGCCAAGGTCATGGGCATGGTCGGTGCAGGTCATCAGGCCACATTCCAGTTGCGTGCAGCCCTTGAGCAGCGGAACTTTGAAAAGGTCATTGGCTGGAACTATCACCCCGAAATGCTGCCCAATATCGAGAAAGTTGCGAACGAGGCAGGCGTCCCCTTCGAGGCGGTCACACTCGAGCGGATGGTCGAAGCCGATGTTGTCATCTCGATTACCTCGACCTTTGCGCCCTCCATCATGGCGCATCACATCGCCCCCGGCACGCATATCGCCTGCATGGGCACCGACACCAAAGGCAAGCAAGAGGTCGAGACTGCCCTTCTGACTCAAGCCACCGTCTTTACGGACGAAGTGGCGCAATCCATCAGCATCGGCGAGGCACAGCATGCCATTGCGGCGGGGCTGATCAAGCAGGCGGATGTGCATGAACTGGGTGCTGTCATCAATGGCACGCATCCGGGACGGACATCTGACGATGAGATCACATTGTTCGATGGGACCGGCGTCGGCTTGCAAGACCTCGCAGTGGCCGCAAGTGTTGTCAAACTGGCCATTGAAAAAGGGATCGCGATCGAGGTTGATTTCTAGAGGTCAGCCGATCACCCGATAGGGCGTTTCAAAATAATGCTCTTCCAAGTTGGGCTCTGTGCCTACATTGTCGATCACCGCAAAAAGGCCGGGGCCTGACAGAGGTGTCAGCACCCCGTGCCACGTGCCGCGGTGAAAGTTGATCCCCATCCCGGGCGCTGTCAGAAAGGCCCGCGGTTGCAGATCGGCATCGGCGACAACCACTAGAAACGGATCCATGCTCATCGGGATAAAGGCCTGTGAACCCAGCGGGTGACGTTCGATCAGGTCAAGCTGATAGGGCAATTGCCGCAATTCAGAGCGGAACAGGCTGATGCCTAACGGACCCGCGCAATCGACACGGGCGCGATCATGGAACCGCCCGCAAAGCCCCGCGTTGATGATTTTGTCGGGATCTCCGCTGCAATCCAGCACATCGCCAAACGGCGCAAAGAGGTCTGCTGTCAAAGGTCGGACCACGATATCTTGGCTCATCTTTGGAATGCCCTTTCAAATTGCAGTACCGTTCCAAAAAGATAGGCCAGCACGCGCCCCCGCACCAGAAGCAAAGTGGCCGGTCGTTCAGCCTAGAACCGGATCTCGAAACAGGCACCCGGCTGGTCCAGCAAAGTGATTGATGCGCCATGTGCTGCCAGAATCCGCCGCACAATCGCCAACCCCATTCCCGTGCCCCCGCCATCGCGGTTTGTGGTAAAGAACGGGTCAAAGATCCGGTCACGATTGCCCGCCGAAACACCCGGCCCGTTGTCCGCCACGATCACACTGTCTTGCGCGCGCGTCAGCCTCATGGCCGTCGCCCCATGAGCAATTGCGTTATCGTAGAGATGCCCAAGGGCCAGTTGCATCACATCACCGCGCAACGGCACCTCGCCATCGGCAACGACGATCATGGCGGGCCAGTTTACGGCCAGATCCGACAATCGACAGGCACCCTCGCCCAAGGGTTCATGTGCTGCGGCAAAGGCGCGTTGATCAGCGAGCAGATCATCCATGCGCTGCGTCGCCGCGCCAATATTGGTCAGAAGTTGCGCGCGATCTGCTGCATCGAGCGTTTCATTTTCAAGCAATTCGGCCGCGCCGCGGATCGCGCTGAGCGGCGATTTCAGCTCATGGGTCACATGATCGGCGTAGGACCGCAAGACAGCTTCGCGCCCGCGCAGCGCCTCGGTCATATCCAGAATAGACCGTCCAAGCTCGGAAAACTCCGGTGTTCCGAAATGTTCGGGCGGATCAGTCGCCCCCTCGCTTCGGGCATACAGCGTCAGGGCACGAACGGGCCGCAAGACCAGACGCCAGAGCAAAGCCCCAAGGATGGCCGCCGCGACAAAGGCCATTACGCCGATCATCCAGGATGTCTCGGACCAACCCAGCACACCACCAGCAACACGGAAATAGCCTATCCCAAGCAAAGGCAGGGCAAAGACAGCAGCCAGCGTCCCGCCCAAGACCAGCGCGAGAGGCGGCCGCCATTTGCGAATTACGCGCCGCGACATGCGCCCATCCTGATGCCGATTCCATGGACTGTTTCGATGGCATCGGCACATCCTGCCTTGGCAAGCTTTGCGCGCAGGTTCCGCAAATGGCTATCCATGGTCCGGTCGCTCACATTCACGTTGGTTCCATAGATCGCATCGACCAACTGGGGGCGTGGCATGACATGATCGGGACGCGCAATCAGACGTTCCATCAAATCCATCTCGCGGGCGGTCAGCGTGACGGCGATCTCGTTGACATGGCACAGGTGACGACCGGGATCGACGCTGACGATACCGCGCCGCATCACGCCTTGCGGAGCGGTATCGCCCTGACTGCGCTTGAGGATAGCACGCACGCGCGCTACGATTTCGCGAGGGGAAAATGGTTTGGAGACATAATCATCTGCACCTAACTCCAAGCCAACAACACGGTCGATCTCATCTGCGCGGGCCGTCAGGAACAGGATCGGTACTTCGGTTGTCTTGCGCAGAGCGCGGCAAACCTCCAGCCCGTCCATTTCCGGCATACCAATGTCGAGAATGATAAGGGACGGGCGCAGGCTCTGCGCGGACTCCAGCGCTGCACGCCCATCTTTGGCCTCTGCGACACCAAATCCCGCTTGGGCCAGGGCAATCCGCAAGACATCGCGAATTTGCGCGTCATCATCTGCAACCAAGATCATTGCTGCTCCTCCAATGCCGCTAAACTAAGGTGCAGCCGCGCATTGCGGTAGCCCCATTCACGCCAGTCCCCGCGCGCCGACAGATAGGGCTGCCTGCTGTGGCACACAACACGCCCTGTCCGCAACTCATAGGCACGGATTGCAGGCACTGCCCCTTCGCCCAGTTCACAGATATAGACATCTCCGGGTCGCGGATCGGCCAGATTATGCCGCGCGATCAGCCCGTCAATGTTCACAAGATTGCACAGATAAATGCTCATGATCGCCAGCCCAAAAGCGCGCTCGAGAAACCAGCGGATCGTATGCCGTCCAGCCATCTGCATGATGATCAGCACCAAACCGAGCGCGACAACGGTCATCCACACAAAGGCCGAGAACCGCAGCCGTGTCAGACCATAGACATCCACATAAAGGTCAAGCCGCAGCACTGATGAAATCACAAGTGCCACCGTCTGTCCCACCCAGACATAAAGCAAAAGCCTGACGTCAAAGCGGCGTCCAAGATAGGGTTGCGACATCAAGGCAAACACACCTGCCAGTATCGCTGTAGCAAGCAAAGGATAGGCCCCGCGATGGGCGTAAGTGGCATAGCTCATCCCGTCGGGCAGCGCGACACCGCCCCAGAGGTAGCCTGCGTCCAATACCGTCTGCACCGCAAAAATCAGGTTAAAGACAATCAATGCGCGGCGCACAGAGCGCATATTAACAAATCCGGACCGGAGTGCCGCGCCTCGCGCCGGTTTAGATTGGGCCAACTGCGGCATCATCTGTTTCAGCCGCAAGAGCGGCCAGATCGACCATGCGATGAGGCACCAGAAATAGACCCGATCAGGATCCGGAGTGAAATCATAGGGAAATGCCGCCAACCCCGCGATCCATTGATCCAGAACTGGGTTCGCCGCAGCGAAAAGAAGGATAAACAGCCCACCCAAACCCAAGGATAACGCCCAGTCCAGCACAGCCCCCCGCAACCCACCGCTACGAGGAGAAGGCACGCGCACGGCCAAAATGTCCTGCACGTTGCGCGCAATGCCATAGACCGGCAGCCGCAGGATGCTCTGCAAGAGCACGCCGCTCTCAAGCCGGTTTCTGGCCACGATCACCCCAAAGGCGAAAAGACCCAGTAGTGCGATCAAGACCGTGCCCGGCTGGACCACCTCGATCAAAGGAGCAATGGCAAGGATCAGGATACAACTGGCGATCAGCAAAGGGCGGCGTGAAATTGAGCCATAGACCGTCAGCGCCACCGCTGCCCCCGCCAAAATCATCCAAACGGCAATACCCAGCCCCGGCCTGAAACCCCAAATCAAAAGGTCTGCTGCAAGCAGCACCAAGATCAGGACGATACTGGGCCGGATACCCTTTGGGGGATCAGCGTCGTCCAACCACCAGCCGTCTTTTGCAATCCGATGCGGCACACCTCGCACAACCATATCCTGTTCCTTTCTGGCTTTGTCAGAAGAAACTAGGGTCTGGCCTGTGCACTCGCGTCTGCGCGTTTGTGCAGTGTTTGTGCAAAAAGGTGCGGCTAGCCCGCAGCAGCCGCACGGATCGCACGGATATTTTCACCATAGGTGGCGGGATCAGAGACCGATCCACCGCGGAACACCGCAGACCCTGCGACAAGAACATCCGCACCCGCCGCGACGACCAAGGGTGCGGTCGTGGGATCAACGCCGCCGTCAATCTCGATATGGATCGGACGGTCACCGATCATGGCGCGCAATTGGCGGACCTTTTCGACCTGGCTATGGATGAACTTCTGCCCCCCGAAACCCGGGTTGACCGTCATCACGCAAACCAGATCGACCATATCGAGCAGCATCTCGACCGATGAGGCTGGCGTTCCGGGGTTCAAAGCCACGCCCGCCTTGGCCCCCGCCCCACGAATCGCCTGCAAGGTACGGTGAATATGCGGGCCTGCCTCGACATGGGCGGTGATGATATCGGCACCGGCCTTGGCGAAACCTTCGATATAGGGATCGACCGGAGCGATCATCAAATGCACGTCCATGACGCCCTTGATATGGGGGCGAATAGCGGCGCAGGTGGCAGGGCCAAAGGTGATATTGGGGACGAAATGCCCGTCCATCACATCCACATGCACCCAATCAGCGCCCTGCGCTTCGATGGCCTTGCACTCGGCGCCAAAATTCGCGAAGTCGGCCGAGAGGATGGATGGCGCGATCTTGATGGTACGGTCAAAGCTCATGTCAGGCCTCTTTGGGTTGGATTGATCTGGCCATACCCCGATGCAAACAGAATGTCACGCATTGCACCGCGATTCGTTATGCCCCGACAACCACAGGAAAGGCCTCAAAGGATCCGCCCCAGATGAGGCTTAAAAACAAGGCCTTTCAGCGCAATATTTGCAGTGCAGAAAAATATGCTGCGACGCAGCAATGACTGTGCTATTTTGATGTCATGACCGTCACCCTGCATCACAAAGACATCCTGCAATCAGGCGCACAGATCCATCTGACGCGCGCCACTTTGATGCCGACACGGCCCCGAAGCCTGCACGACCATGACTTCTTTGAACTTTTCTGGGTGCAGAACGGAAAAGTGCGTCACCATCTGCCGGACAGCGCGGAAACCCTGAGCGAAGGTGATGTTGTCTTTCTGCGGCCCGGCCAAGCACATGCACTGCAAGGGCGCGGCGAACATGCGCTGGTCGTGTCGCTGTGTATCCATCCAACCACGATCAAGGCGCTGGCAAAACGGCACCCTACGGTCGACGGGCATCTGTTCTGGTCAAAGGAGGGGCCTGTCAGGATCCAACGCGATATCCGACAGTTGGCCGCACTGAATCACGCAGCCGTTCTTTTGGAACGCAGCCTGTGCGATACGCTCGCAGCCGAGGCTTTCTTGCTTCCGCTCTGTGCTGACCTGACCGCCGAAGCCATGCCCAATGACCTTCCCCTGTGGCTGACGCAGGCTTGCAAAGCGGCCAAAGACCCTGACGTTTTCCGCGATGGCTCTGCCGGATTGGTCGCGCTGACGGGCAAAGCCCATCCGCATGTCAGCCGGATGATGCGCAAGTATCTTGGCCAGACCCCGTCCGATTACATCAACAGCATCCGCATGACCCATGCCGCCCGCGCCTTGACCACAGACAGCGCGCCGATCAGCGAAATCGCGACGGACTGCGGCATTCCGAATATGTCGCATTTCCACAAACTTTTCCGTGCCGCATATGATCTCACACCGCTGCAATATCGACAGAAGTTCCAGCGACAGGTCGTGCAACCGACATAGTATTTGACCAAAAGGTCAAAACTTGCCAAGAACGCAGCAAAGTGCCACCTTTGCCCGGCACCGCAGGAGGCCGCCTTGCAGACAACGCAATCCCCCACATTGACCGCATCGCAGCTGCCGCAGCTGCATGAGCCCCGCAACGACGGTATGCCGCTCGATCTTGATTGGGTGATGGCGGTGCAGGCCAATACCTCTGCGATTGAACGGCGCGCCGCAACGCTCCCCGGACGGCGCAGCGTCAAGAAAGATTATCAGGCCGCATGGCTGTGCAAAGCGATCAGCCTGATGGATCTGACAACGCTGTCAGGCGATGACAGCGAGGGACGCGTGCGGCGTCTTTGCGCCAAAGCCCGCCAGCCCGTCGCGCAACCGATCCTTGAGGCGCTCGGCATGGACGGCCTGACAACAGGGGCGGTCTGCGTCTACCACGATATGGTCGCCACAGCCGTTGATGCGTTGCAAGGCTCTGGCATCCCCGTCGCTGCTGTCTCGACCGGTTTTCCAGCGGGCCTTTCCCCTTTCCACCTGCGCATCGCCGAAATCGGTGAAAGCGTCGCGGCAGGGGCTGCGGAAATCGACATTGTCATCAGCCGCCGCCATGTGCTGACCGGCAACTGGCAGGCGCTCTACGATGAGATGCGCGAAATGCGCGCCGCCTGCGGTGATGCCCATGTCAAAGCGATCCTTGCAACAGGCGAACTTGGGACCCTGCGCAACGTCGCCCGTGCCAGCCTTGTTTGCATGATGGCCGGGGCCGATTTCATCAAGACCTCGACCGGGAAAGAACCCGTCAACGCCACCCTGCCCGTCACCCTGACCATGATCCGCGCGATCCGCGACTATCAGGACCGGACCGGCATCAAGGTCGGGTACAAACCCGCAGGCGGCATCAGCAAAGCCAAAGACGCGCTGGTCTACCTGTCAATGATCAAGGACGAGCTTGGCGACCGCTGGCTGCAACCCGACCTTTTCCGTTTTGGTGCGTCGTCGCTTTTGGGCGACATCGAACGGCAACTCGAACATCACGTCACCGGGGCCTATTCGGCCCAGTGGCGGCACGCGATTGGATAAGCCATGACCATCAAGGAAATCTTCGACACCATGGATTACGGTCCCGCCCCCGAAAGCAGCGCCGAGGCTTTACAATGGCTGGCCGACCATGGCGGCATCGCAGGCCATTATATCAACGGCAAATGGGGTGCGATGCGCGACGATTTCGCATCCAACGACCCCGCGACAGGCAAGAAACTGGCAGGAGTCACCAAAGGCACCGCCGCAGAGGTAGACGCCGCCGTCGCCGCCGCCCGCAAGGCGCAACCTGCTTGGGCCAAGTCGGGACACAAACGCGCGCGCGTGCTCTATGCCATCGCGCGGCTAATGCAGAAACACGCGCGACTGCTGGCTGTGATGGAAACGCTCGACAACGGCAAACCGATCCGCGAGAGCCGCGACATCGACGTACCGCTGGCGATCCGGCATTTCTATCACCACGCAGGCTTTGCCCAGCTGATGAAAGAGGAACTGCCTCACCGCGAGGCCTTGGGCGTCTGTGGGCAGATCATCCCGTGGAATTTCCCGCTTCTCATGCTGGCATGGAAGATCGCACCTGCGCTGGCGATGGGCAACACTGTGGTCCTGAAGCCCGCCGAATACACGCCGCTGACCGCGATGATATTTGCCGACATCTGCACCCAAGCCGGAGTGCCCCCCGGTGTCGTGAATATCGTGACAGGCGACGGCGAAACAGGCGCGGCCTTGGTCAACGCAGCTGTCGACAAAATCGCCTTCACCGGCTCCACCGAGGTGGGCCGCAAAATCCGCGAGGCCACGGCGGGATCTGGCAAGGCGCTCTCGCTCGAACTGGGCGGAAAATCCCCTTACATCGTTTTCGAGGACGCGGATATGGATTCCGCCGTCGAAGGGCTTGTCGATGCAATCTGGTTCAATCAGGGTCAGGTCTGCTGCGCAGGCTCGCGGCTTCTGGTGCAGGAAGGCATTGCCGAAAGGTTCTACACCAAGCTCAAATCCCGGATGGATGGGCTGCGCATCGGCGACCCACTGGACAAGTGCATCGACATCGGCGCCATCGTCGATCCGGTCCAGCTGGCGCAAATCACCCAAATGGTCAGCGCCAATACCGAAGGTGAAACCTATCAGGTCATAGCACCCGACGGGTGCTTTTATCCGCCCACGCTCATCACCGGCCTCTCGCCGGCGTCGACCTTGATGCAAGAGGAAATCTTTGGTCCGGTTCTGGCGGCAACCACCTTCCGCACACCGGCTGAAGCTGTCGAGATTGCCAATAACACACGCTACGGGCTGGCCGCCTCTGTCTGGTCAGAAAATATCAATCTCGCGCTCGATATTGCGCCGAAACTCGCCGCAGGAATCGTCTGGATCAACGGCACGAATATGATGGACGCCGCTGCCGGTTTCGGCGGAGTGCGCGAAAGCGGGTTCGGGCGCGAAGGCGGCTGGGAAGGGCTGTCAGGCTATACCAAACCCAAAGGCACGGCCAAGCCGCTCAAGAAAATTGAAGCCTTCACGACCGAAGACGGCCACCCTGCCGATCCACTGGACCGGACCGCAAAACTCTATATCGGCGGCAAACAGGCGCGGCCTGATGGGGGCTATTCCAAACCCGTCTACAGCCCCAAAGGGAAACTGCTGGGGCACGCATCAATTGCCAACCGAAAGGATATCCGCAACGCGGTCGAGGCCTGCAACGCGGCCAAAGGCTGGTCCAAGACTACGGGGCACCTGCGGGCGCAAATCCTCTATTACATCGCCGAAAACCTGTCAGCCCGCGCGGATGAATTCACCAGCCGGATCAACACTATGACGGGCGGGCGTACTGGTGCAGATGAGGTTGAAACCAGCATCCGCACGCTGTTTACCTATGCGGCTTGGGCGGACAAGTACGACGGTCAGGTACATGGCGTGCCAATCAGAGGCGTGGCCTTGGCGATGAAAGAGCCGGTGGGCAACATCGGCATCCTTTGCGATGACGCGGCCCCGCTTGCAGGGCTCGTCGGTGCGATGGCGCCCGCCATCGCCATGGGCAACCGGGTGATCCTTGCGGCCAGCGAACCCTTCCCGCTCGCCGCATCTGACTTCTACCAGATCCTCGAAACCTCGGATGTGCCTGCGGGCGTTGTCAACATCCTGACGGGCAGCCATGCAGAACTGGCACCCACGCTGGCCAAACATCTGGATATCGACGCGGTCTGGTCCTTCTCCAGCAGCGAACTCTCGGCAACGATCGAAAAGGCCAGCGCAGGCAACCTCAAACGCACCTGGGTGAACAACGGCAAAGCGTCCACACCTGCGACCAGCGACTACCTCGCCGCCAGCACAGAGGTCAAAAACATCTGGATCCCCTACGGCGAATGATTTCTAGCTTCTTTTGAGCACAAATATCCTGGGGGAGGCCGCAGGCCGGGGGCAAAGCCCCCAGCCTAAGCTATCCTTTGGACCGCCACGTCCCCAACCAGCGGGACAGCCTGCCCTTACGCTCGGCAACACCGGCCTGCACTTCGTCAAACTGTTCACCCGCTGCATCCAGCAGCGGATCGACCGAGCGTTCGCGGAACTGCATCCACATTGCGCGGATGAACAGGATCGCCGCGATCAGGAAGACAAAGAAAAAGATGTTGAACCATGGGATAATGGTGACATTCGAACCCTCAACCGGGCGGATCGCGATAGCATTCGGAAAAGCTGAAAAATATTCGTTCCGCCAACCGTAATGCGTTATCACCGCCCACGTCGGTTCCGCAGCCGTCGACGCCAGATCAGCCGCTTCTGTCTGCAGGTTTGCTGTATCAAATTTGAAATAGAACGGCCACGACCATCCGGTGTCTTCGTTGCGGTAGACCATCACTTCGGTCCCTTCGCGCGGAATGAAGCCAAGCAGCATGGTGCGCTGCTTTACCGTCTGAATGAATTGCACATCACGATTGATCAGCGTTGCCGACTGGTCATCAGGGCGGGCCCAGAATATCCGTGTCCAGTCATTCAGGTCCTGCCGTTCCTGATAGGTATTCACAACCCGCACGACGTCATGCTGCGGCAAAGTATAGTGCAGCAGCAGGCCGAGGACCAAGAATACGGTCACACGAAAAGCGATTTTGATCCGGCGCATGGTGTCCGTCCTCTATTTGGCGTTAATCATATAGACAATTGCCGCAATCACCACAGTCGGGACCACATAAACCAGTCCAATCAACTTGGGCCGGAGCGAGGTGTTATATGCCCGCATGCCCTCTGCAACAAAAGCATCGCGCGCACCCGGTGCGCCGCCATCAGGGTTTTCAGCGTCAAATCTGTCTTCCAGACGTTCTTTGCGAACCGACCGCGAATAAATCGAAATCGACAGATAGATGATGCTCAGCCCGATAAAACCAAACACGACCAGTTTGATAAAGCCCATCAGCGCCTCCTTGGTTTCACAGCACCCCACGGTCCCACGCGGGCGATCAAATCAGGTTCCGGCACATCGGGCAATGCTGTCAT
The DNA here is from genome assembly GCF_030731595.1 of Yoonia sp. Taxonomy (GTDB): domain Bacteria; phylum Pseudomonadota; class Alphaproteobacteria; order Rhodobacterales; family Rhodobacteraceae; genus Yoonia. Next base: position 18,300 of record NZ_JANQTS010000135.1, on the reverse strand, counting down.
CGGGGCCTCGTGTCCGAACAATGCAGCCCGCGTCCCTGCCTTATCGACTTGGTATTCGCGGTCAAGAAAATCAACGACATAGGCCTGTTTTTCTGCGGGCCAACTGGCGTAGGCGCGGTAGAATACCTCCTTATGGCAGATAAACAACTGGCGGATATCAAGCGGCGTCAACTCGGCCAGCAGCATATTCACAAGGTCCGCATCCGCGTGGGGTTTGGCGCGTAGAGTATAGAAATAGGCAGGATGTTCTGACGTGATGGTGGGCCAAGCCCCGTCGTCTTCGGCCCAGCGCACCAAGGCCGCAAGCCCTTTCCATGCATCCGGCAGAAACTCTGCATACTGTCGCCCCAACCGGCGCAGATCACGCCTTGTGGCCCCTGTCAGGTCTTCCTTCATCGAGGCCGCGACCGAAGCTACGATGAAATCCATCTTTTGATGCAGGATTGCTGCCGCATCAACGCCGCGCGCCTCGATAATCGGCTCGACCAGATCATTCAGATTAAGGAACTTCGCAATGGCCGAGCGGTCATTGAGGTCGAAAATATGTGGAATCGGCAAAGCGCCAATCGCCGCCTTGTCACCCGACACGATGACCGCCGGATGTGGGACCCCGCGAAACAGGTAGATCCCGCCAAAATGATCGGTCCAGAAATTGTCCTGTGCAAAACTCATCTGGTGCAGCTTGACCGGATTGCGCAGGACATCGCCGGTCTTCTTTGCCATCCCGATCATCTCGGCAATCAGGACATCGTCAAACCAGCCGTCCGGTTCGGTCTTGAAACGGTCGATCATGGCGCCCAGCTTTGCTGCCGCGGCCACGGTACCGCTTGTCGTATCCGCTTCCACTGTGATCTTGCGGATGTCAAAAAGCTTCGCAGGGGTGCTGACCTCATAGACCGAATTGACCAGTTCGCCGGCAACTGCATCGCGCGTGGTCAGGGCAAACAACTCGGCGCGGTTTTCTTCGATAAACTGCTTGAGGATGCCGCGCGACGTAGAAAACTTGGCGTTCAACAACGGTGCGCGCGCTTGCTCTGTGGTCAAGAGGATAAACTGGCGATTGACCCCCTTATGGTTAAGGTAAAGATCATCATCGAATGCGTCGCCCACTTCCGGTGAATATCCCGAAATATCAATATGGAACACATCCAGATCGGTTTCTTTGCCTGTAAGATGCTTGAGCGCACGATTGTACCGCTCAACCAACACGGCCGAGTCCACCCGGATCAGGTTGCCGAACATCAGGCCCTTTTCGATCAACAGGTTCATGTCACCATGTCTCCTTCACCCATTTGCGCGGCAAACCTGCCACCGAAAGAAGCATGATCGGCGCCCAGATGATGGCTGCCATCACTCCGAGCCTTCCGAAGAAAAGCACATTCGCAGCCAGCCCTGGCTCCATGATGGTGGCGAAATCCACGCCCTGCCAGAGATAAAGGCAAAAGAAGAATAGTGATGAGATCACAAAAAGCAGAAGTGTCGCCAGAAATGCATTCAACAACAGCGGCGTCACGCCTTCCGGCAGCACCCGCGCCAGCAAGCGCGGCACGGCGAAAGCAAGGATCGCCAAGACAAGAGCAGGCAGAAACAATCCGTCTGACATCAGGCCACCCATTGTCCTATTGCGCTCCGCCGGATGGCATCAGTTCTTGCCCTCCAGATACCGTTTCTTGGCGATCTCCTGACGGCCAAAGTCACGCACCATGGTCTCGATCGCAACTTCGTCGGACTTATCCGCATAGCGGAATTCGCTGTCGGCGTAGCGGTTGATCTCTTGGATCAGCATCTCGACAGTGATCGGTTGGCGTAGTTCCGTGATCATCCCCTTCTTGGTCTCGTAATCCTTGAACAGAAACAGATCAGGTTCTTCCATCCACTCGTCGGGTAGTTCAAAATCCATCGCACGGACTTTGACCGCGTCCGTAATGTTCTTGATCGCGCGGCCGGTAAACCGTTCATCCGCCTCTTGGATGGCCTTCAGATATGTACCAAGCTTCGCAATCGTATCCAGATCGCCAACCTGCGCCTGAATCCGTTCAAAAACGCGCTGCAAGCCTTCTTCATGTGGGCGGGCATGGCTTTCAAATGATGCCGCGACCGCTTTTTTGATTTCTTGCGCACTGAACACCTCATGTGCGCCAACCGGAATATCGTGATTCTTGCCCATCAGCAGATAGAGGATGTCGATATAGTCTTCGCGCGTCTGCGGCCCATCCACCAAGAAACGCGCGCCCGCACGCTGACGGAGGGCATCATCCACATTCTCGGGGTAGTTGGAGAACATCCCGAAGGTACAATTCCCGCGCACAACCGTATTGGCGCCGGCAAAGCTTTCCATCAGTACGGCCGTAATCTCTAGCTGCCCCGCAGAGGATTGCCTGTCGCCCCGCTTGCCCGCCAGTTGGTCGATGTCATCAATCGTGCCAAATCCGATCACACCGGGGTCCAGCACGTTGTTGATAAAGGCCTTGGCGTTCTGGCCCGACTTGCCCTGATAGCTGTCGATGTTGTCGGTCGACAGGTTCTGATAGCGAAACGGATAGCCTGCATTCTGGCAATATTCGTTCACAAGGCCCGCCATCATCTGGATCAGGGTGGTCTTGCCCGTGCCGGGCTTACCATCGCCCATGAAGGTAAAGATAAACCCGCCGAGTTCCGCAAAGGGGTTCAGCTTGCGATCGAAATCGTAGGCCATCAGCATCTTTGACAGCTTCATCGCCTGATACTTGGCGATATGGTTGCCGACGACTTCATTGGGCTTCTTGAAGGTCATCGTCAGGGTCGACCCCTTGGCCTTGCGCGCGGGGGTAAAGCCCTGGACGACAAAATCGTCTGCTTCGACGCGCCATGACGATTGATTGAACGAAGCAAGCCGGCCTGCGGTCGATGCCCGGATCGACACCTTTTCCATCAACTTCTCGCTATAGCCCAACATTGTAGCGATCAGTGTGGGTTCATCTTTGGCGAACTGGCCCAGCTTCTGGTCCAGCTCCCAGATCGCGCCATGCAGCGCCAGTGGGGCATTGTCGGTCAATACCTCATCAACGTTGCCCACATCGACGCTTTGCTCGCTCGCTTGCGTGGCCAGCAGAAACGACGTGGCATTGGCGAATGTGTAAAGCGCCACAAGAGACTCCGCCGCCAGAAACTCGGAGAACTCGACAGAGCGATCTTGCGGCAGTCGCCCTTCCAGATTGATCCGCTTGAGTTCTGTCAACACAGTCTGATCCGAAAACGCATCCGCCACGGTCAACGCAATCGACAAAGCGCGGCGCAGCGCATGGGACACTGCCGCCTGCGCCGGTGAGGTCAGCGGATCATCATCATCGGTTTCGGCGATCCGGTCCAGCAAGCGCACACCACCCGATGGGGAGGTCGTGCGCGTCAAAAGCCCCGGTGTGGTGGAACGGAAACGCCTGCGGGTCGCGGCCACTTCAGGGGATTTCTCGGGCGCCTCAAGCGACAATCGCGCCTGCGCCAAGCGAGGACTATGATCCAGATGCATCAGCATCTCGGCGGCAGGGATATAGTGCTTGCGAATATCCGCTTCGCGTAGCTCCATCTGATCACTCGATTGGCTCATGCCCTCTCCTTATCATTTTGCCCGAAATACTCCCGCCGGAGGCGAACAAATTTTGTAAAATTTGTTCTCACCGATAGCTCAACACGCGCCCATTTTCACTGACCACAAACTTTCGGACCTCGCGAAAACCGGCAGGGTTGCGCTCGGCCAGTGCCTGATAGGGACGTTCCGGCATGATCAGCGACCGCTCCATGCGGCTGGCCCCACTCTCGGCGCCGCCACCCTCAAAGGGATCAAGTGCAAAAATCTGCCGCTCGACCGACCCGAACCACCCTGCTTTTACTTTCTCGACGCGGTCTGACACCAGTTCTTCCTCGGTCCAGACCAGCGCCCAATCCTCGCCCGCAGGCGCATTTGCGTCCTGCAGCACATCGCGCAGCGGTCCGGACTGCATGGTGAAGGCATTGCTATACATCGGGCCGATGTGAAAACGGCGCAGTCGGGTGGGATGCAGATTGTCGAAGTCCTCATCAAACCCCTTTGCGATTGTCAGCAACTTCAAATGCACCAGCGACTGGGCCATCAGATGGGCCTGCGCTTCCGGCCAGCGCGCTTGGTCCTTGGGCAAACCGGTGCGGCCTGTGTCCTCAAGTTCCATCAAGTAGATCGTGGGCAGGTTCACCTGACTGTCATAGACCGCCCAATGGACAAGAAACTTGCGACGGTCCCCTTCATTGCCACGCCAGACGCATTGCGGATCATTGCGCGCCCAGAACTGGTCACCGCGTGCCAGTTCCTCGTAATAGAGCCGCTGCGACAGGGCATATTGTAGTTTCGTCGGAATCTGCTGATCGCTCAGGATCACCCGGATCATCTGGTCCTTGAGGGATTCGGCACCGGGCTGGGACGCGAGATGGCGTTCAGCTTGCAGCGCATCGTTCGCCATTTCCAGCAACTCTTGATAGACCGGAAAGCCGCTTTCGTGGCGGTCAAAGGTAAGCTTGCCCGCGTGCTCGAACCGACCGGCGAAATGATACTTGTGCGCCAGCGCCGTGAAGGTCCAGTTCAGCGCCAATAGATAACGCGCAAGAACCTCGATTTCAGTGCGGTCAAAGCGGCCTTCGGCCTCCATCGTGGCGGCCACTTTGGTCAGGTAGCCGGTGATCTTGCTGAACTTACTAAAATACCTGCGCGTGACGCGGGTATCTTCCAGCTTCATATGGTCGGCCTGGAGGTTATTCGTTCGGGTCATGTCACCGTAAGGTGGGTCTTGCCCACCCTACTCCGCCCCGTACTGGTTGCTGTCGTGTTTCTTCACAATCTCCTGGAACCGGCGGACAAAGCGTTCATCCGCTTTCGCCTTCTGCTCCAGCACTTCGCGGGCAAAGACCATGTGATCCTCATGCGCTTCCAGCATATCGGCCATCCGCGCATTTGTGGCAGAGCCGATAGCGGCCATGGCAGACTGTGCCTCTTGGTCGGTTTTCACCCCGATTTCATTGATCCGGTGGGCCACGTCCTGCTGCTGCGCGGTCTTCAGCGATTTCGACAAAGCGTCATAAAGCACGACCCGCTGCTTGGTATCTGTCTGCAACTTGTTGATCAGGACCATCTGGGTCGCAGCTTGGTTCTGCAAACTATCAATCCAGGTTTTGCCCTTTTCGATATAGCGTTCCAATGTCTGGCTCTTGGCCAGTTGGACTTGCTCGTTCTGGATCATCTCATTGTACTTGCCGTTCAAGGCGGCAAGCTCTGTCTCTAGCTTTGTCCGCGCGGCCGCGTCTTGCTCTACAGATATCTTGTTCTCTAATGTGATGATCTTGGGGTCCATCGCCAGAATTTCCGAACGGAGCGCTTCCAGCGTCCCAACGGTCATTTCCCGCTCTTCCAGAGTACCGGTCAGATTGGTTTCGACACTGACCTTCTGCTCGTTGAGGATGTTCAACTGCCCCTCCAGAAGCTTCATGATCACGTCTGACTTGCTGATCAGATCCTGCAACTTGTCATCAATCGAGGCGGTGCGGATGCGTTCTTGCCGCATGCTGTCGGCTTTGCCCTTGCTGAATATCCCAATCAGGCTTTCCATGCCGGTCTTTGTGCGCATCTCGTCGAAGTCTTTGGAAAAGGCCGTGGTCACGTCGTCCAGTCCCATTATCAGTTCAGCGATATTGGCATTCATCAGCTCGGTATGGGCATGTACATCTTCCAGACTGGCATTCTCGATATCGACGGCGATATCGGTGCCCTGCGCCATTTTGACCCGCGCCGTTTCAATCCGGCTGGTCAGTTCTGAAATCTTGCTCTGAGCGGCCGCAACCTGTGCTTGGGATTCCTTAATCTGAGTCTCGAAATTCGCCATGGCGGGCTCCTGAAAATTGTACGTCACGAAACTATATGACCACGATCCGTACAATGTGAATAGTGTGGTCCAGCAAATGCACCCAATTGCGGCACGATAGCCGCTTTACGCAGGCTTTCGGCTTCGCCACTGTTCTACCCGAAGACGCACATTTCCATCGAAGAGAATCGCGAAACCTGATGCCCGACCTGATACAGGCTGTCACCAAAGACAGCACGCCCCCGCAAACCGACCGCCCCGCAGCCGAAAGGATCATTTCCGGTGATCCGGTTTTCACGACATGGAACATCGAAGAGACGGGCGAGATTTATGCCGGCATCTGGCAATCCACGCCGGGCAAATGGCGGATCATCTATGACGAATGGGAGTACTTCCACATTCTGTCCGGTGTCTCGATCATCAGCGATGACGCTGGCGTTGTCGTCACCCTGCGGGCGGGCGACAGCTATGTCATCCGCCCGGGATTTCGCGGGACTTGGGAAGTGGTTGAAACCACCGTCAAAGACTATGTAATCCGGCTTTAGACGTCCCCGGGCTCATCAAATTGCGGCGGGCGGTCTGCGGCTTCCGCCTCTGGCCCCAGCAGTTCCTCGGCCGAGATGATCTTGGGCGGCAGTTCAATACCACGCCCGAAATTTTCTGGATCAACGCGCAGTGATTCCTCGGGCGACCGGATGAAGACACGCATCGGTGCTTCGATCTGATCGTACAGATGGATCACATCCTGATTGAACATCCGAATACACCCAGCCGATCCAGAATTTCCGATCGACTCCAGATCATTGGTGCCATGAATCCGGTAGTACGTGTCGCGATTGCCCCGAAAAAGATAAAGCGCGCGCGCACCGAGCGGGCTGCGAAGTCCTCCCGGTATGCCTGCGCGAAAGTCACCATATACCTCTGGTTCGGTGCGCAGCATGTTCTGCGTCGGGGCCCAGCCGGGCCATTTGCGCTTGAATTGCATCGTCGCACTGCCGCGGATCGAACGACCAGCCCGACCGACACCAACGGGATACCGTGTGGTAGAGCCGTCTGCCCGCACATGGTAAAGGAACTTGGCATAAGGATCGACATCAAGCGTATTTGGCCCGGCCTCTCCATTGTAAATCCCCGTCATGCGGCGGTTCACACCTTGCAGATATTCCGACGGAATACCCGGCAGCATATAGCCTGCATCACTGATCGGACCGTAGCCTTCGACAAACTGCATTTGCGGAATTTCTACGACTATGTCCGATGGAGGGCGGGGCGCACAGGCTGCCGCCGTGCTTGCCAAAGCCATTGCCCCGAATGATCGGCGCGTCAAATACGTCAACGTGTTCATAACTTTACCTTAGTCAATTCGAATCCCCTCATAACACTCTGCACAGGAAGGGCAAAACGTCACTCAGGCGGGTTTTCGCAAATGATCCCCCAAAAGTCGGATCGCTATCCCTTGTCGCAACCGGCTCTAGCTTACGAAAGGCCCCAATGCGAGGCCCTTGCGCACTTCCTCGGCTGACATTGGCTTTTTCCCCGGACGCTGCGCGCGGGTCACCTCGACCGCACCATCGCGACAGGCAATCACGAAACCGTCCAGGACCTGTCCTGGGCGGCCCGCCCCATCAACCACGCGCGACCCCAAGAGTTTGACCCGCTCTCCCGCAATCTCGCACCAAGCGCCGGGAAAGGGTGAAAGTCCCCGGATCAGGCGGTCGACCTCTTGGGCAGATTGCATCCAGTCAATGCGGGCTTCGGCCTTGTCGATCTTGGCGGCATAGGTGACACCCTCCTCCGGCTGGGGCTGGGGCGTCAGGTCCGGCAATTGTGCGAGCGCCGTCACAATCAGAGCTGCACCCATCGCAGACAGCCGGTCATGCAATGCGCCTGTGGTCTCCTCTGCACTGATTGACACGGCGTCCCGCAACAAAACCGGCCCTGTGTCCAGCCCCGCTTCCATTTGCATGATGCAAATGCCGGTCTGCGCATCACCAGCCATGATGGCGCGATGGATCGGGGCAGCGCCACGCCAGCGCGGCAAAAGCGATGCATGAATGTTTAGGCAACCATGTTGCGGGGCATCCAAAATTGCCTGTGGCAAAATCAGACCATAGGCGACCACGACCGCCACATCGGCCTCCAAAGCAGCAAAGTCTGTCTGCGCATCAGCACTCTTCAACGATACCGGATGGCGGACCGGCAAACCCAAAGCCTCGGCGCGGGTCTGCACCGGCGAAGGGCGATCTTTCTTGCCCCGTCCCGCAGGTCGCGGCGGTTGGCAATAGACGGCCAGAATATCGTGCCCTGCCTGCACCAAAGCATCCAGTACCGGCACAGAAAAATCCGGCGTTCCCATAAAGATCAGACGCATTCGCATCCCCTTTCTTTGTCCGCTGGAACGTTCAGCGAAGCCCCTCCGCCCCTAGCGACCGGACAGCTTGCGGGCTTTCTTGATCAACATATCGCGTTTCATCCGTGTAAGATGGTCAAAGAACATCTTGCCTGCCAAATGGTCGATCTGGTGCTGCACAGAGGTTGCCCAAAGCCCGACGAAATCCTTGCGATCCCATTGGCCTTTGTCATTCAGAAACCGCACAGTCACGGCGCGTGGACGGCTGATCTTGGCCCACACTCCCGGCAGGTTGGGCGAGCCTTCTTCATGTTCGCGGGGTTCTATACTGCTATGCAAGATCGTTGGATTGGCCATGCGGACAGCCTGACCGCGCGTATCGGACGCATCCACCACCGCGAGCGCCAGACCGATCCCCAATTGCGGGGCGGCAAGGCCGACGCCGGGCATCGTATCCATCGCAAGGATCATTTCTTCCCAGATCGCGCGGATCTCGTCGGTAATCTCGGGCACTGCGGCGGCCGGAGTGCGCAACGCGGGATGGGGCCACATCACATAGGGACGGTGGGTCATTGCAGCACCCCTGTCTGGCTGATCAACACACCGTTCAGATGATCAAACTCGTGGCAGATACAGACGGCCTGTACACCATCAAATTGGCCTTCATGCACGACTCCGGTCAAATCCTGCCAGACCAGCTTGATCCAAACAGGGCGCGGCACGGCAAAGCTTTGGCCCGGGATCGACAAACAGCCCTCTAGCCCTGTGGCTTGATCGGGAGATGTTTCCACGATCTGTGGATTGACGAAAATCATCGGCTGCGGATCGGCCTCTTTCCATGCGGTATCAACGACAAAGACACGCTGACTGATGCCCACCTGCGGCGCGGCAAGCCCGCGACCGGGGGCATCATACATCGTTTCGAACATATCACGGACCAGACGCGCAAGGTCGTCATCGAACTGGGCAACAGGTGTGGCCACTTGCTGCAAAACCGGATCGCCTTCAAATCGCAGTGCGCGGATTGTCAAACCCTAGCCCCGCGCCATTTCGCGTTTGAGCTTTTGCATTTTGCGGGTAATCATCTGCCGCTTGAGCGGGCGCAGATAGTCAATGAATAGCTTGCCATCCAAATGGTCCATTTCGTGCTGCACACAAGTCGCCCACAGCGCATCAAACTTTTCGCGGCGGGTCTTGCCATCCAGTTCCATCCATTCCACTTCGACCTCGGCTGGGCGTTCAACCTCGGCATATTGTTCTGGAATGGACAGGCAGCCTTCCTCATAGACGTTGCGGGCCTCCGAGGTCCAAAGCACCTTGGGATTGATCAATACCATCGGATCGGGCCTTGCGCCCTCATCCTTCACGCAATCCATCACAAGCACACGGTCCATGACGCCAACCTGCGGCGCGGCCAACCCGATCCCTGGAGCGTGATACATCGTCTCCAGCATATCGTCGGCCAGACGTCGCAGATCATCCGTCACAGAAGCGACAGGTGTTGCCACCTTTTTCAGGCGCGGATCGGGATGAATCAGAATATTACGCAAAGCCATGGCGGTGATTTAATCGGTCAACGTGCCCATCGCAAGCCAGTGGCGAAAATCGACTTGCACCCCGTGCCGCATCACCGCAATTTGGCGCCAACAAGCCGGAGCAGTTAAATGTCATTCAACACCCCTATCGACCGCCGTAATACCGCAAGCGTAAAGTGGGATCTGATGGAGAAACTGTTTCAGGTCTCGCCCGATGACGGGTTGGCGATGTGGACGGCTGACTCTGACTATCCCACCGCACCTTGCGTCCTTGAGGCACTGCAAAAGGCCGTCAACCACGGTGTTTTCGGCTACGGGTTCGAAAGCCCCGCCTATCTTGATGCCATCGCATGGTGGATGAAAGCGCGACATGGCTGGGAGATCGAGACCGATTGGATCCTCACGACACAAGGCCTTGGCAACGCAATCGCCCTCTGCCTCGATGTTTGGTCGGCACCTGGTGATGCGGCGGCCATCTTTACGCCAGTCTATCATGAATTCGCATTAAAGGTGCAAAAGGCCGGACGCGTTGTCACCGAATGCCCGCTCAAGCGCGAAGGTGACACCTATGTGCTCGACCTTGAAGACGCCCAAAGCCGCCTGACGGGCAAAGAAAAGCTTCTGATCTGGTGTTCGCCACAAAACCCATCGGGTCGCATCTGGACAGCTGATGAATTGCGTGCGGTCGCGGCCTTCGCACGCAAAAACAGCATGCTCCTGATCTGTGATGAAATTCACCACGACCTTGTTTTTGCGGGCAATTCGTTCGTGGCTATGGCAGTCGCGGCACCCGACGAAATGGACAACACGGTTTATCTTACTTCGGCCTCCAAGACGTTCAACATCGCCGGACAGCGGACCGGCAACATGATCATTGCGGACGAAAAGCTGCGCGCTGACATGCGTTCGCGACTGAATTCACTGGACTACAAACCATCCGTTCTGGGGGTCACGATGATCGCTGCCGCCTATTCTCCTGAGGGGGCGATCTGGGCCGACGCGCAAATGGCACATCTGCAAACTAACCGGGATATTTTTGACGCCGGGATCAATGCGATTCCCGGTGTATGGTCGATGCCTTTGCAAGCCACCTATCTGGGTTGGGTCGACTTTTCAGGCACCGGCATGAGCCACGAAGAAGTGGCCACGCGGATCAGAGATGTTGCCAAGATTGCCGTTTCTGCGGGGCCGACATTCGGCACCGGTGGCGAAACCTTCATGCGGTTCAACCTTGCCACGCAAACCGCAGTCATCGAAGATGCGGTTTCGCGTATGCAAAAGGCGTTCAGCGATTTACAGTAAATCGACGTTCACGCGGGTTTACCGCCCGATCAGTCCTGCAGGCACAAAGTCAGGCCGCACGAAATCGGCGGCAGGCTGGCTTGCTACGGGTGTCAGCCATTTGAACTCGAACACCCGTTCATCGCCGTCATCCACCGAAGACACCACAAGGCACTGATACAGATGCTTTGGCCCATCATAGATATCGACATGACCGCGCAACCGCTCTGACCCTTCAAGATCAAGAGCAAAGCCCCCGTCCCAGAACCGGCGGATACGATACGTGTCATCCCCATCCTGCACGGACAACCTATCTTTGCGCTTTAGCGCGGCCTTGCGCGCTTCTTCCAAACCCTGACGTACCGCATCAGGCAAAAACGTATACATACCAAGCCCCTCCAGACTGATCACAGGATGACCTGACAAAGGTAAATATCAAGTAACAAAATCCGCCGCAGCGCGGCAAAGCCTTAAAATTAGGCCTTCACACGTGGCCGCAAGACATGCGGTTTGGCCGCATCATAAAGCGCGGAGTCAGGAAACCCATGCGAATCGGATAAAGCAGGGCCGACAAGGATCAGCGCAGTGCGGGTGATTTTGGCCTCACGGACCTTTTCTCGGATATCCGTCAAGGTGCCGCGCAAGATCAGCTGGTCAGGCCAGCCGACGCGGTAGATCACCGCGACCGGGCAGTCAGCACCATAAAACGGCACCAACTGCCGCTCGATCTCGCGCAGGGCGCGGATACCCAGATGGATCGCCAAAGTGGCCCCTGTGCGTGCAAAATTCTCCAGCGTTTCCCCTTCGGGCATCCCCGTCGATTTCATCGACATACGGGTCAGGATGATCGATTGGGCGACCTCAGGAATGGTCAGTTCCGTGCCCAAAGCCGCCGCTGCGGCAGCATAGGCGGGCACACCGGGGATAATCTGATAGTCGATCCCATCCGCCTTGAGCCTGCGGATTTGTTCGGCGATCGCCCCGTAAAGCGACGGATCGCCGGAATGAACACGGGCGACATTCTGCCCTTTGGCGCGGGCTTCCAGAATCACGCCGTGGGTATCATCCAAAGTCATCGGAGCGGTATCCATAACCAATGCCCCCTCAGGCGCGCAGGCCACAACCTCGGCAGGGACCAGCGATCCGGCATAAAGGCAGACAGGGCATTCCCCGATAATCCGTGCGGCCTTAATCGTCAGCAATTCAGGGTCGCCGGGTCCGGCACCAATAAAGAAAACAGTCACGACATACCTTTCACTTTCATGGCACTAACCGGCCAGATCCCCGTCAATCTTGCGGGCATAGCCACGCGGCGTGTACATGCGTGGGCCTTCGCCCAGCTGCGCCAGCCGTGAATGTGACGACCCCACCAGCACAACCGTCAGCATATCCACCTCATCGACTTGCAATTCATCCAGACGGCGATAACGGACATACTCTTCTGGCCGCCCCAAGGACGACGCCAGCATGACCGGTGTTTCAGGCGGTCTGTGCTGCAACAGGATATCACGCGCCTCGGCCAGCAGGGTCCGGCGGCGCATCGACACCGGATTGTAAAAGGCGATTACAAAATCACCCTCCGCTGCCGCTTTCAGACGCTTCACAATATCTTGGCGCGGGGTCAGCAAATCGGACAGCGAAATCGCACAGAAGTCATGACCCAAAGGCGCGCCAGCCCGCGCCGCAGCCCCTTGCAAGGCGCTGACACCGGGCGAACAGACGACATCCACACGGCGCGCGGCATCCGAAACACCCATCTGATCAGGGCCGCGATCCAACAGTTCAAAGACCAAGGCCGCCATCGCATAAATACCCGCATCACCGGAACAAACCAAAGCGACATTCTTGCCCTTGCCTGCCTGTTCCAGCGCATAGCGGCACCGGTCCTCCTCTCCACCAAGTGGAAAATCCGACCGCGCCTTGCCAATCGCCAAAGGCCCCAGCAAATCAATATAAAGCCCGTATCCCACAAGCTCTTCGGCCTCGGATACCAAGCGCGACACCTCTGGCGTGCGCCAAGCCGCCTGCCCGGGGCCGATACCTACGACCGACAAACGGCCGCGTGCGCGGCCTTTCACCTGCGTCAAGGGGTTGGGGCTGACCACCAAAGCACAGGTCGCATTGGCCGTCTTGCGCTTGGAGACAAGGAATTCTCCCGCTTGCCCCGCCTGCGCCAAGGCTGCCGCCTCCGAGACACCATGCGCACCCACTTCGGCAAAGACCACATCGGACGGATGGGCCAGCCGCGGGGTTTCGGCCTCGAGCTCTGCCGCCTCGAACAAGCGCAAAGGCACATCAAAGGCCGCAGCCAAACCAATGATCGCAGGCTCGTCGGCCTTCAATGTGATCGTATTGACGGAATGGATGGCTTCAGGGGCAACTTTGGCCTGGGCCAGAACATCCGCAACCAAGCCAGCCAGTTCCGCGGGGTCACAATTGCGCGCACATCCGACCCCAAGGGTCAATCGTTGCGGTGCGAATTGCAGATGGGCAGCGCCCAGATCAGACTGGCGTTCCATCGTACAAGAGATCCTGACAGCATCACCTTTTGGCAGTTCCGCGAGCCACGGCGCATCGCCTGACACGGTCGCCCCACCACCCGACAGAAGGGCAGCCATCGCAGCTTTTGCATCCGCACGATTGACAAGCCGCCAGCCCAAGGGCGGTTCGTCCAAAGCCACACCAAGGGCCACATCCCCTGCAGTCGTCACAGCCGCAACTGCGCCCAAAGCCGCAGAAATCTGGGCCGCAAGCCTGTTGGCTCCGCGATGCCCGCCCAAAAGCGGCACCACGACGGCGCCATCATCCGACACCGCAATCACTGGCGGCTCGGACGTTTTGTCCGCCAGCAACGGGGCCACAGCGCGGATCAATATCCCCGCAGCGCAGACCCCGACAATCGGTATCCCCGCCGCAAACAAATCGCGCGCATGATCCAGAGCGTTGGGAAAAAACGCATCCGCGTGATCCACGCGCCCGGCGCGGCCATGCACCTGTGCGCCCAGTACTTTCGCCACGCGATGGGCCGTTGCCTCGCCCGAGCGGGACAAGGCCAGAACAACCGGTTTCAAAGCCATGGATCGGCCCCTTTGGTTAGCAAAATCATCGAAAAATACGGGGCGGACTCGGGGGCTCTGGCCAAAGGCAGAACGACCTCCTCGGGCAAGGTGGCGCGTTCAACATAGACAGCCTGCGAGGTCAGGCCCAATGTCTCAATGACAGCGCGAATCTTGGGCAAATGACGGCCCACTTTCATGATCACGACGCTTTCGGCCCCTTCTATGCGCGCGCGCAACTCGTCTTCGGGCAATGGTCCGGGTAGCACCGTCAGCCGTTCATTGCGGGCCGCCAGCGGCAATCCGGCACGGGCCGCACAGGCCGTGACCGAGGTCACACCCGGCACAACCTCGACCCGATAGCGGTCCGACAGACGGGCAAAAAGATACATGAAAGACCCATAAAAGAACGGATCACCTTCACACAGGCACACCACATCGTGCCCCGCATCCAAAGCCACGGCAATCGCGGCTGCACCCTTGTCATAAGCGGCTTGGGCCGGGGCGCGCTCGACAGACATCGGCACATCCATCACGATTTCTTGGGCATCCGGCGCAATCAGGTCTGCCGCAATCGCGCGGGCAAAACTCGCAGCCCCCGCCAGTGTGGGATAGGCGATCACGGCGGCCCCCTCGATCAAGCGCGCAGCGCGCAGCGTGATCAGATCAGGCGCACCTGGGCCAACGCCCACACCGTAGAGTACGCCGGTCATGCCGCCATCCCATCTTCTTTTGAGCTCAAATATCCCCGCCGGAGGCATCCTGTCATCGCTTCACAAGGCTCCATTGGGTGACAGGCATTGACGGTCGCCACCCAGTCATACGGCCCACCGGCTCCGCGCGATGCACAGAAAGCTTGATAAGATCACCGCCATACTGCTTGTGCAAAGCGATCAGTTCCGCCTCGCTTTCCAGCGTCACCGCATTGGCGACCAAACGGCCTAAAGGTCGCAAAGCGTCCCAAGCGGCGTCAAAGGTCTCGCGGCTCAGCCCGCCCCCGATAAAGATCGCATCCGGCGGCGGCAAACCAGCCAGCGCAGCAGGCACCATACCGTCGATCAATTCCAGCTTGGGGGCACCCAGCGCCAAAGCATTGGCCGCCGCCATCGCACGCCTGTCGGCACGTGGCTCAATCCCGATGGCGCGGGCATACCGCGCGGCCCGCATCCATTCAATCGCGACCGATCCGCAGCCGGTGCCGATATCCCACAAAAGCGCACCGCGCATCGGCATCAGCTTGGCCACGGTCGCCGCTCGGACCTCTTGCTTGGTCATGGTCCCATCCGACTGGAACAGATCATCGGCCAACCCCGGCACACGGGGCAAAAGGGCAGCATCAGGGGCGGCGACACACTCGACGGCTAATGTGTTAAAGGCGGGCACGACATGGTCCCAGGTCGCGGCCTGCCCGTCAAAACGGGCCTCATCCTTGCCGCCCATAGCGGCCAGAACCGTCATCCTTGATCCGCCAAAGCCACGCGCAGTCAGGAACGCGGCAATCTGTGCAGGCGTTTCAGCCCCGGTCGTGAGAACCAGCAAACGGGCATCAGGCTGAATAAACGCGATCATCTGCTCTACAGGGCGGCCATGAACGGTGAGCGTTTCGACATCCGGCAAGGACCAGCCCATGCGGGCTGCGGCCAGTTGGAACGCCGAAAGCTGCGGGTGATAGATGATTTGCGCCGGATCAATCGCGCGCCCGATCCGTGCGCCAACCGAAAACCAAAGCGGATCACCCGTGGCCAGAACCACCACACGGCGGCCACGCAAGCCTTCGATCGTCGCGATCAAGGCATCAAAGGGATGCGGCCAGGCAAGCCGTTCTGCCGTGAGGTTCTCGGTCAGGGTGTGATGGCGGTCGCCACCAATAATCACCTCTGCGGCCTCAACAACGGCACGGGTGGCAGGCAATAGTCCCTCCATCCCGTCTTCGCCGATCCCGACGATATGCAGCCAAGGATCAGACATCTTCAGGCAATCCCGCAGCCAAAGCGTTCACCGCGGCAGAGGCCATCGCCGATCCACCGCGTCGCCCGCGCAAGGCGACAAAATCGCATCCACGCGGATTGGCAGCAAGCTCTGCCTTGCTTTCGGCAGCCCCGACGAAACCCACGGGAAAACCAAGGATGACCGCAGGCTTGGGCCAGCCCGCGTCCAGCAATTCGAGAAGATGGAACAGCGCGGTGGGCGCATTGCCAATCGCCACGACAGCGCCGTCGAGCCGGTGACGCCAAAGCTCTACCGCTGCTGCTGATCTGGTATTACCGATCATTTGGGCGAGGTCCGGCACAGAAGGGTCGTTCAACGTCACAACAACATCATTGCCCGCCGGCAAATAGCGGCGAATGATCCCTGCCCCCACCATTTCACAATCGCACAGCACCGGCGCGCCGGCCTGCAAAGCGGCATGACCCGCAGCAACCGCATCCGGCGAAAACGCCAGCCGGTCCGCGATCTCGACCATCCCGCAGGAGTGGATCAGCCGCGTGATCAGCGGGTGTAGCGCGGGCGCAAACCGCTCCAGCCGCGCCTCGGCACGGACAGTCGCAAAGCTTTGCGCATAGATTGCTTTCGGATCAGTCTCGTAGGGGCGCAACAGCTTGCTTTCGTTGGTGGTGAAGGCAGTTCTTGGATCAAAAACTGCGCGCAAATTTTGAAAAATTTGCTTCCGTCAGGTTTTCACTTTGCGCGCACTCTCTGGTCCATGCGGGTGTTTGGCATGGGGGTAAGGCGCGTGGTGATGGTCGTGATCATGATGGTGATCGTGATCGTGGTGATGATGATGGTGGTGGTGGTGTTCATGATCATCGGCGGCTTTCAGACGGCACATCCCTGTGCAGAAGGTATCACACAGCGTGCAATCTGCGACATTGGACCCCGGCGCATTGGCACCTTGGCCCTCTACATGGTGGTGATGGCTTTCCTGCACCGCACCCACTTCGCCCTCGAACCCCAGAACGGCGGTCCGGTACTTGCACAACACACAAGTGGGCGGCGGGACCGCACCAAAAGCTGGGTGCTTGCGATCCTCCGCACTGATCTTGCGGTTCTGCCCGTCTTCCAGCGCGAGCACTTGGCTGCGATAGCCACAGATGCCGCAATTGGGGGGCGGTGTGGCGCTGACCTGTTCCATGATCCGCTCGGCAAAGGTTTCCAGCACCTTGGGATGGTCGCCCAGATAGCCTGCTTTCACAAACTGGATACCGGGATGTTCGGCGGCAACCTGATCGGTAAAGCCGTAAATCCGGTCGATCAGAATACCCGAGAACAGGAAATACGGGAAAACGATGACGCGCTTGTATGGCAGGCGGGCCACGTGTTGCAGGCAGGGTTCAACCAGCGGAAAGGTTACACCGGAATAGCCCACTTCGCACCAGCCAAAGCCCATGCCTTCTTGGAGCATACGCGCGATCTTGGCGACATTCCCATTGGCGTCAGGGTCAGAAGCGCCACGCCCGATCACAACCAAGCAGGTCTCTGTCAGCGGCAAGGCGCCATGTTTGGTATTCGCGCGGTCCACCGCCTCTTGAATGCGCCCAGCGGCAGCGGCGATCATCTTGGGATCAATGCCCAATTCACGGCCATAGCGGACATCCATGCCATGTTTGGCGGCATAGGTGTTCAGCACGGTCGGAATGTCATTCTTGGCATGCATCGCGGCAAAAAGCATGCCGGGCACGGCCAGAATACGGTCGCAGCCTGCTTCACGCAGTTTGTCCAGCCCGTCGCGGATCACCGGGTTGGCAAATTCCAGATAGCCGTAGTCCGTCAACCACTCGTCCGGCAGGTAGGCGGGCAATTTTTCGGCCAGCGTCGCGAACTCGTCCACAGCGGATTGACTGCGTGACCCATGCCCGCAAATCATGACACCGGTTTTCATGCGGTTTCCTCTTCCAGCTCTTCCTCGACTTCGTCGGCCTCTTGCTTGGCTTTCTTGCCCTTGAGCGCGCCCCAGATCGCTGCAAGGCCCGCAAGGCCGATTGCAGCACCCGCCACCCAATGATCGTGTCCGGCCAAATCAGCCCAATGACCCGGATGCGCCATGGCCGCCTGACCGGCAAAGATCAATGTAAGTGTCAGCAATCCACGCATGCGGGTTCTCCGTTTCAAAGTACGACCAGAGGCCCCGATGTCCGGGATCGACGACGTGATGTCCAGCCCCCGTTTTGGGTCGACTGCAGCATCTCCAACCGCTCTGGCCCAGTCTGGGCTTCGTC
>NZ_JANQTS010000134.1 GCF_030731595.1 Yoonia sp. | reverse complement strand
GACTTTGCGCTGGTGAAGTTCAAGAAGCTGGCCGGTGGCGGGTATTTCAAGATCATCAACCAGTCCGTGCCAGCGGCCCTTGAAAAGCTGGGCTATGGATCGGCGCAGATCGAAGAGATCATTGCCTATGCCGTCGGTCATGGTTCCATCGGGCAGGCGCCGGCGATCAACCACACATCCCTGATCGGGCATGGGTTCGGACAGGCGGAACTGGACAAGGTCGAGGGGGCTTTGGGCTCTGCCTTTGACATCCGCTTTGTCTTTAACCAGTGGACGCTGGGCGAGGATTTCTGCACCAAGACGCTGGGTATCCCTTCCGAAAAGCTGAATGATCCGACCTTTGATCTGCTGCGTCACCTCGGCTATTCCAAGAAAGACATCGAGGCGGCGAATGATCACGTCTGCGGAACAATGACGCTGGAAGGCGCACCTTACCTCAAAGAAGAGCACTACAATGTCTTTGATTGCGCGAACCCATGCGGCAAAAAAGGCAAGCGTTATCTGAGTGTTGACAGCCATATCTATATGATGGCCGCTGCACAGTCGTTTATCTCGGGCGCGATCTCCAAGACGATCAACATGCCCAATGATGCGACCATCGAAGACTGCCAGAAAGCCTATGAGCTGTCATGGTCCTTGGGTGTGAAGGCCAACGCGCTGTACCGTGATGGATCGAAACTGTCCCAGCCTTTGGCGTCGGCCCTCGTCGAGGATGATGAAGAGGCGATGGAGGTGCTTGAAAGCGGCAACCACCACGAAAAGGCCGCCGTTCTGGCCGAAAAGATCGTCGAAAAGATCATCATTCAGGAAATCCGCAACCGCGAACGCGAGAAGATGCCGCAGCGGCGCAAGGGCTATACCCAGAAGGCCATCGTGGGTGGGCACAAGGTTTACCTGCGCACCGGCGAATATGAAGACGGCAGCCTGGGCGAGATCTTCATCGACATGCATAAAGAGGGTGCAGGCTTCCGGGCGATGATGAACAACTTCGCCATCGCGGTGTCCGTTGGTCTGCAATACGGCGTGCCGCTGGAGGAATTCGTGGATGCCTTTACCTTCACCAAGTTCGAGCCCGCAGGCATGGTCCAAGGCAACGACAGCATCAAGAATGCCACTTCGATCCTTGATTATATCTTCCGCGAACTGGCTGTGTCCTACCTCGACCGCACCGATCTGGCGCATGTAAAGCCAGAAGGCGCGTCGTTCGACGACATCGGGCGCGGCGAGCAGGAAGGCGTGTCCAACATCCAGACGCCCACGGAAAGTGCTGCATCGCGTTCGCTGGAAGTGCTCAAGCAGATTTCATCGACAGGCTATCTGCGCAAGCGGATGCCGCAGGATCTGGTCGTGCTGCAAGGCGGCATGGGCGCCACGGCCTTGGCCACCGGCACCGATACGGTCGCTGCCCTGCAAACACTGATGCCATCGTTGAGCGAGAGCATTGTGGCGACAGGAACGGCCACCACGATCTCTGCCCGCGACAAGGCAAAGATGCAGGGCTACGAGGGCGATCCTTGTGGGGAATGCGGCAACTATACGCTGGTGCGCAACGGGACTTGCATGAAGTGCAACACCTGCGGTGGGACCAGCGGGTGCAGCTAAGATTTTTCCCCGAAAAATCTTAGGCGCGCAGAAGGAATTTCTCCGAAATTCCTCCGCGCTCACAGAGCTTCAGAGCGGGTGAGCCTGCTCTGGCGCGGATCAGGCCGCAGGCAAATAAACCGGGCGGTACACAATGAGTGAGCTTGATCAGCGAAACTACGGGAGGGCTTCGGTCCTCCCTTTTTTATGGAGCGCGAGGGGTGAGGCGGACTCCGTGATTGGCTGCGCCATTCACTCTGTCCGCGGTCGGCGAATGCGGAGCATTCACCGGTGATCAGCGAAACTACGGGAGGGCTTCGGTCCTCCCTTTTTTATGGAGCGCGAGG
>NZ_JANQTS010000133.1 GCF_030731595.1 Yoonia sp. | reverse complement strand
GTCCATCTTTACCAAGACTTTCCAATCTACCCTATACTTTTCAGATACTTAGCCAACCATTAACCTACTCCCTGACACTCCCCCATTCATAAAGAGACACGATTATTCTACGACTTATATTCCCCAGTTTCAGGGCAACAACAGAAAAAGCATGCAAGGCTTTTGCCATGCATGCTGTCATCCCGTCCTAGAATTCGGTTTTGGTCTGTTCCGACTATGCGATTTGGAGAGGTTGGTCAGACTTGTTTCTGCTGCCCACAAGACCCATGCCCAACAGGCCAACCAGCAAAAGTGCCAAGCTTGCAGGCAAAGGTACTGGCGTCAGGTCATTTGCAACCGCCATCGAGTCAAGATCGCTCAAGAAGTTCAAGCTACCCAAAACACCGCCCGTCGCCAAAGCCGAGAAATCGACCGTCATTGTCGTAAAGAGATCACCCACAGCCAATGCGCCTGCCAGATTCACGATACCGGAATAGGCCACGTTGATCGCGCCGGGCAGGTCGACAAACTCAGAATAGAGTTCAAACTGGAAACCATAGCTCGATCCGATCGTCGAACCCCCATTCGGGTCGGTATCAAGGTTGGTCGTGGTGTCAAAAACCACATTCGCAGGGGCCACATTGATGGAAATTGATGACAAAAGGCTGGACGTGGTCATTTCAAACCCCTGCCAGTCCATGAAGAAATTTATGCGCTCTCCAACAGCAGAGCCATCAATGCCATAATACGATACTTCGTTTTCGGTACCCGCATTTTCTGTGTACAGCGTCGGATTGGCCATCCAAGTCAGCGTTTCGGTTGTCCCATCCGCGAAAGTCGCGCTGATCTGCGCGCCATCCAAGGCACTACCTTCAACACCTGTATTGGCATGCATGCCGTAAGCTGACTGATGGGGATTGTTCGCTTCACGAAGTACGTTGATCGTCGCCGCTTGAGATGCTCCAGCAGCAAATACCAGGATCGCTGACAAGAGAATGCGGGCTTTTGAAAATTTGGGCACGATAACTCACTCCAGAACACAACTAAAAAACTTCTATGCCCTCAATAGCGCGACATTTAGCCGCTTAGCAAGCTTTGTCATCCAAAGTCTTGCCACTTTCTTTCAGACCGTCGGCCTGAACCTTGGGTAATCAGCCTACAACAGACGCTTTGTTTCTATTGGGCCATCAATGGCCAGCGATTGCTTGGAATCCATCGGGTCCGGATCCGCTCAGAGTGTTCCGCGACGATCTTTGCCGAGCTTTGCTTTGTGCCCGAAACAAGAGCCGTCCACGCTTTGGCGCCGGCCGGCTCAGGCTCGGTTGCGGCGCTTCAATAGCCAAAGCCCGCTTGCAAGGATGATGAGCGGCCCGGGTATCTCTAGCAGGAAATTAACACTTACCGCGCTTCCCCAAGAGGGAAGCGTCAGGTGGATCAGTTTATCGATCGCATGAAAGCTGACAGCGCGAATAAGGACGAAGCAGATCACCAAAACGGCACCAAAAAGCGGCAAGGCAGACCGTTTCATAGTGCCCCTGAGCAACCATAGGAAATAGAGTCCCAAGAGAAACCCAGTTAGGGCAAATACAAGGATGAACACGGATTGCATGGTGCGCCTTTGGTCATACCAGCCCTCTGCCAGCGCAATGCACCGCGCAATTGCCGTCATGAAGGATTGCAAATCGAGCTGCTTGTTGATGGTCAGCAGGACCAGCCCGATCGCCAACAATGTCCAGAAGAACCGCTCGCGGTGTCTTGACCTCCGAGGAAAGGGAGCCGCAATGGCGACCCAACCTGCGACCAGTGCTGAAAGAGCGTAGATCAACACTGTCAACCAGCCTCGGATTGTGGGATCGCCAATGCCGGGTGACCAGTCCCCAAGGGCGCAGGTCAAAAATGTCTCTTCGATGATGGCTACTCCAGTTGTCTCTCAAGCGCAGTGGCTAGAATCCATCGTTTCGTGCTTTCTGTGAGGCACCTTTCGGATTGCTCTAAGTAGAAACCAACAACATCATCCGCTGTCAATCGACGGGCAATCGCAGGTCTCGCGTCAACCTGACAGGCCGGATATTGGCTCGGCGTTGGCAATCTCCCACGCCAAGGCTTGGAAGTACGCCGCCTGTCGCGGAGGAATTCTGTCATAGAATGTCCCGTGGATATTCGCGGTCCGCACGGGCATTCCTTGTGGGTTGCGGCGGAAGATGCAAGCGTACATGAGGCATGCCATGGCATAACGCCCACTGATATTTGGGTGGATCGTGTCGAGGAAAAGGTCCTGAATGCCGTTTAGCCCCTCAGGTGTACGGCCAGCAGCCATATCGTCATAGATTTGCCCGAACATGGCACCGCCGGGGATCAGATTTGCAGAGGGCCCGTTACCTTTTCGTTCGTTCACATAGTCGACCATTCTCATATAGAATTGCCGCGAGAAACTGATCCGTTCGCGCCAGGGAATTTGCGTGTCTGGATCACCTCTATCTTCGGGCTCATAGTCTGGGCTCCCTGATTGAAGGTCGGGCCAAGCCTCGAATACAAAGAACCGGCTTACGCCGTTCCCTATTGCGAGATCGTACCAGTCTTTCCATGCCGTCACTGAACAAACATCACCGGGGTCTTGCAAGTGTCGGAAGGGGACGCTCTCGACACCCATAAAGATATCTTGGCCTCCACGCTGCAGGGCCGCTTTCGCATTAATCGTGGCTTGGTGCGCATGATCCCAGTTCCATTGAAATGGCGCTCCTGGTATTGATTGATGCGTGAGCGTGCCGTTTCCACGCCCGTAAACCGAAGAGAAGAAGTTGACCATGTCGACACTCTGGTCGATCAGGCTGTTTCCAACAGTGACCAAGTTGGCGTTCAGTGAAATTTCAGCGGCCTGCGCCGCAGCCATATTGGGCAGACCGCCAATCAAAGGCATCGCCAGCGCAGCCGTGCCGCTCTTCAATATGGTGCGTCTGTTCATTCGGGACATTGGAAAGGCTCCTACAAATGCGCTTCGGAGGCACCGTGGTTCTCGCAATAAGATTTTCCACGGGATTGGAAGCAAGTTAAACAAAGTCTGTTAACCTTTTGGGTTAACAATATTCGACAGTGGTGAAAACGGAAATTTATGGCGTTAAGCAATGGTCAGTCGTCCCTGTACATGAGCTATCTGCCACGGTCCCAGCCAGCGCTCTGCCGACGGGTTAGCTTACCAAGAAGTGAAACACTGGTGTAGATTGTAAAACCTACAGGATCTTTGGCCGCCATGCGCAGTTTCTCTGCAGTTGAGAGTGCGGGCTTTCCCTCATTCTTTTGGAGTTCGGGGAAACGGGTTGCGACTTCGGTGACCCCAATGTCCTGACGGCGTCTCACCTTGATCAGGTTCCGCAGCCCTTCGACCACAGGCCAACGATATTCGGCAGGCACGCCAATGCGTTCTTCCGGCGTGAATTGTAGTCTGACGTATGTGTCGTCGGAAATGATCTGCGGAAATGCACCCCAACGCGCCCGCCCTGTAGCGTTCACCGCAAAAACACCGCAGCCGGGCACGCCTTGCGCCATAAAGGGAACTTGGCAGTAGATGCGTGCATAGGCGCGGCTTACCCAACTTTGAGCGGTCATGCGTACCTTGCCACTGGCATAGCGAGGTTGATCGCAATTCAGCACCTCGTGGAGCTGGGCAAGAAGCTCTTGCCCGACGATGACATCGGCGTCGAGGTAGACTCGGATTCCGGCCCTTACCGCTGTATCACCGGCATTGAGCGCAGCCAGCTTTCCGCCTTCTGCGCGCTCGATGACGATCAAATCCCAACCGCGATTTGAAAAAGCTTTCGCCTGTGCGCGCGCAATTTCTGCGGTGTTATCGGTGCAGCCATTGGGAATGACGATCACCTCAACCGGCCCCCCGCTCCAGCGGGATGCGGCGACAGCGGCAAGGCAATCGCCGATCAGCGCAGCTTCGTTGTTCGCTGGGATCAGCACGGCCAGTGCCGGATCATCCTCTGGGGAAGTTATGCTATCCACACGACGCCTTACTATAAAACAACGCCACCATCTTAGATTGCTGTTGCTCAGCGGCAACCGCTAATCATCGCTTGGGAGCCTTCCTCGGACCGGCAACAAAATAGCCCAAAGTGTTCCGGACTTTGGGCGGTTGGCAAAGATCGTTTGTGCGAATCCGGAATGCATGACTATCAATAAATGGTTAACGTAAAAGTTTTTTGGGTAATAGCGACAAGGATCACGCACCATGACCACACCTTCGAAAGATGGGCTGATCCCCTCGCTTGATGGCTTAAGAGCAGTTTCTATCCTGCTTGTCTTCATTGGTCATTTGGGCCTGAATATCCCCATCCCTGGCGGCTTTGGCGTGACCGTGTTTTTCTTTCTTTCAGGATTTCTGATCACGACACTGCTTTTGAGAGAGTATGCTTCCTACCAAACAATTTCGCTAAAGCGGTTCTACCTGCGGCGCGTGCTTCGCCTCGCCCCACCGCTGCTCTTGACCCTTTTTGGGGCGGCGCTGTTGGTATGGGCGGGGTATGCGCAAGGCACACTTGATCCACTCACAATGTTGAGCCAAGTGTTCTTCTTTTATAACTATTTCTCTCTTTATGGCCCTGTGGAGCCAGTGGTTGAAGGCTTGGGAATACTCTGGTCTCTTTCTGTCGAAGAACATTTCTATCTCATTTGGCCGGTGCTGTTCCTTCTATTGATGTGGGGACGCATCGGGTTGCACCATCTGGTAGGCTTGATCGTCCTGAGCCTGATCTGGCGCTACGTGCACGTCCTGGGTTTCGGCGACGACGAATGGACAGTCTATATTTCGACTGACACGCGATTTGACAGCTTGCTCTTTGGCTGCCTGCTTGCGCTGATGCATGACCGGAAATTGACTTTGCCGCGCGCCTTTCAAAACCCGGTAGCCATGTACGCTATTCTGGCAATGGCTGTGGGTGTCATTCTCTTCACCTTCGTCTATCGGGAAGACGTTTTTCGCTCCACCTTGCGTTATTCACTTCAGGGTCTAGCGCTGATTCCGATCTTTCATTTTGCAGTCACTCGGCCCGAAGCGCTTGTCTTTCAGCCACTGAATTGGGGGTTTGTGCGCAGAATCGGGGTCTGGTCCTACACCGTCTACCTGTGCCACTTCGTCATTATCGAGGCGCTTCGAAACAACGGGGTTGCAGCGGACAATATAGCGCTCTTTTTTGTGCTCGCTTTTGCGCTTTCGTGTTTTTGGGCGGACTTGGTTTTTCGAATCGGCGAAAAGCCCTTTCATCCTTTGCGCAAGAGATTGTCAGGCCCGCCGCAGGCCCTGTGATAGCCACGAAACAGAAATATCGTGTGAAACAACGATCTTCTTTGCTGTGAAAAGCCGTCTTGTGTGATTGTTTGTCGGATAGAGACTAAGAGGTTGCCTCAATAGGGTAGGCTGTCTAACACATGGTCGCGACAGTCTATAAGTTCCTTTCAAAGAGTGCGGATTGGGTTTTCTATCCCAAAGGAACGAGCGTTTAAAAAAGTGTTTGGAATAGTGAATTGGAAAAGACAGTTAGCAAGCCCGCGCTCATTGTTGATTTAGACGGCACTTTGCTGCGCTCCGACATACTCTTTGAAACCTTTTGGAGCGCTCTGGGCAAGAGTTGGAAGAGTCCCTTTCGCGCATTGCGATCCTTGATGGGCGGTAAGGCCGCGTTAAAGCGTCAATTGGCGGAAGACGGCGAGATTTCCGTCGCGACGCTTCCCTATGATCCCGTTGTCATCGCCTATGTTGAAAAGTGGCGTGCTGACGGAGGGACAACGGCCCTCGTAACGGCCAGCGAAGAACAGATCGCAAAACGGATCGGTGAGCATCTGGGAATATTCGATGAAGTCTTCGGCTCTGATGGCACCCATAATTTGAAAGGGCCTAACAAGGCGGCCTTTCTCAAAGACCGCTATGCCGAAACCGGCTTTGCCTATGTCGGTGATGCAAAAGCCGATCTGCCGGTTTGGGCCGAGGCACAGCAGGCGATCACCGTCAATATTCCGGCGGCGTTGAAAAGCCGTGTTGGGGCGCTGCCCGCAACAGCCGAGCATCTGACCACGCGGCCCCGATCCTTCAAACCCTATATCAAAGCACTGCGCCCGCATCAGTGGCTCAAGAATATCCTCATTTTCCTGCCAATGCTGGCTGCCCATCAGTTCGAGGCAGCCACCTTCTGGAATTCATTTCTGGCGTTTGTCGCGTTTTCGATGATCGCCTCGGCGGGGTATGTCTTTAATGATCTGCTTGATCTGGCGGCGGACCGTGCGCATCCGCGCAAGTGCAAGCGCCCCTTTGCATCAGGCGCTTTGCCCATAGCGCACGGAACGTGGCTGGGTGCAGGCCTTTTGGCGATGGGCTTTGCAATCGCAGGTGGCTTGAACGGTTATCTGCTTCTGACGTTGGTCGCATATTTTGGCATCACGATGGCCTATTCCCTGGACCTCAAGCGACGGACTGTAGTCGATATCTGCACCTTGGCGGGTCTTTACACTATGCGGCTTGTTGCGGGCAGCGTGGCGACTGGTCTTGCCCTCTCAGTCTGGCTCATGGCATTTTCTATCTTCTTCTTTTTGTCACTTGCTGCTGTGAAAAGGCAGGCGGAGCTGATTGATACCGCCAAGCGCGGAAAGCTCAGCGCCAGCGGGCGTGGCTATATCGTCGATGACTTGCCGATCATAAGCCAAGTAGCCATTTCATCGGGCTTTGTGTCCGTTCTTGTTATGGCGCTTTATGTCAGTTCGCCCACCGTTGCCTCACTCTATACCTACCCCGAGGCAATGTGGGGTGTCTGTCTCATCCTGCTTTATTGGATTACGCGGATCGTTATGGTGACGCACCGTGGCTGGATGCACGATGATCCCGTGGTCTATGCAGCAAAGGATCGGGTCAGCCAGATTTGCGGCGCCGCCATTCTGCTGTGTGCTTTGGCCGGAGCATTCATTTGACCCTGAAGACACTGATCCTGCGCTATGCGTGCTTTGCCGTGATTGCGACGATCGCAAACCTGGCGGTTCAGCGGCTTGTGCTTACAGCCGGCGATGGGCCCGCGATGTTCATGGCGGCGGTCGGGGCGGGCACGATTGTCGGGCTGGTGATCAAGTACGTTCTTGATAAGCGCTGGATCTTTTTTGATACCGCAACCGGCGCTGCGGCACATGGCAAGAAATTCGGTCTCTATATGGTCATGGGCGTTGCGACGACAGTCATCTTCTGGGGGACTGAAACGGTCTTTTGGCTGATCTGGCAAACCGATGTGATGCGCGAGATTGGTGCCGTTATCGGCTTAAGCATCGGATATGTCGTCAAATACAATCTTGATCGCCGCTTTGTCTTTACGGATGCGACCCTGACACGGGGGCAGGCGGCATGAAGCTGACGGGATGGGGGCGCTATGCCCCTGTTGAAACCGAACTGGTGACCCCCGGTACCGAAGCCGATCTCGCCGCGACTGTTGCAGGCGGCGGTGTCATCGCACGCGGCAATGGCCGAGCCTATGGTGACAGCGCGGTCGGGCCACGCCGGACCGTCGGGATGCTTGCCTTCAACCATATGCTGGCCTTTGATGAAGCAACCGGCGTGCTCGAGGCAGAAGCAGGGGTGTTGTTGGCGGACATCATTGCAACGTTCCTGCCGCGCGGCTGGTTTCCCCTTGTCACGCCCGGCACGAAATTCGTCACTCTGGGTGGGATGATCGCGGCCGATGTACACGGCAAGAACCACCACAAAGACGGATCAATGGCCTCCTGCGTGCAATGGGTCGACATCATGGATGCACAGGGCCGCGTGCGGCGTTGCTCTCCTTTTGAAAACGCAGAGCTATTCAGTTGGATTCCCGGGTCCATGGGGCTGACAGGGATCATCTTGCGCGCCGCGATCAAGCTGCGGAAAGTTGACACCGGTTGGATCAATCAGACGACCATTCCCGCGCCAAATCTGAAGGCGGCAATGATAATCTTTGAAGGGGCACATGACTTTACCTATTCGGTGGCTTGGATCGATTGCCTGCAGACGGGTCGGGGAATGGGCCGGTCCTTGGTCATGCTTGGCGATCATGCAACGCCTGATCAACTGAGTTTCCGCGAAAACCGCGACCCCTTTGCGCTTAAGGCCAAAGGCAAGAAGCGGCTGCCTTTTGATGCGCCGGATTTTGTTCTGTCGGGACCCGTCGTGAGGGCCTTCAACAGTCTCTATTACTGGAAAGGGTCACGGAATGCGGGGACCAATCTGGTTGATTGGGATAGCTACTTCTATCCGCTTGATGCGATTTTGGAATGGAACCGCGCCTATGGACGTCGGGGATTCGTGCAGTTCCAATGCGCATTTCCGCTTGAGAGTTCCGAAGCGGGCCTGACGGCCTTGCTGAGGGCGATCGGAAAGGCGGGGAGTGGGTCATTTCTGGCAGTGCTGAAGCGCTTTGGCGCGCAGGGGGGTATGTTTTCCTTCCCGATGCCGGGCTACACTTTGGCACTGGATTTCCCCGCCAACCCAGCAAATCTTGCCTTGCTCAAGGAATTGGACAGGATCACCATTGATCACGGGGGCCGGTTCTATCTGGCCAAAGATGCACGCATGTCGTCAGATGTTTTACACGAAAGCGACACACGGGTGCCTGATTTCATTCATAAAAGGGCAGAGTTGGGGACAGACCGGGCTTTCCAGTCTGCGCAATCCGAAAGGTTGTTGTTATGAGTAAAGGTGCCGTTCTCATTCTGGGGGCGCGGTCAGATATCGGTATGGCCGTGGCGCATAGGTTTGCTGCTCTTGGTCACCCGGTACAGCTTGCTGCGCGTAACGTTGAATCCCTTGATCGCGCAAAGGCGGACATCGAAGTGCGCCATCGTGTGTCTGTCAGCCTGCACAGCTTTGATGCGCTGGCTTTTGATACCCATGCCGCTTTCGTCGACAGCTTGCCAGAACTGCCTCAGATCGCCGTATGTGTTGTCGGATATATGGGTGAACAGTCACAGAATGAGCGTGATCTATCTGCGGCCTCACTTGTGATGCGCAGTAACTTCGAGGGGCCGGCAAGCATCCTTGCTGAATTGGCGAACCGGTTCGAGGCGCGCGGGTCTGGTACACTTGTGGGCGTCAGCTCGGTGGCGGGCGACCGTGGGCGGGCGACCAACTATGTCTATGGCTCGGCCAAGGCAGGCTTTACCGCCTTCCTTTCAGGTCTACGCAACCGCATGGCCAAAAAGAACGTGCATGTGCTGACGGTTTTGCCGGGTTTTGTGGCGACGCAGATGACTGCAGGGATGGACCTGCCCGCGAAGTTGACAGCACAGCCAGCAGAGGTGGCCAACAAGATTTCTAGCGCTGTCGCATCGGGCCGGAATATCATATATGTCCGGTCCATTTGGTGGCTTATCATGATGATTATCCGCAATATCCCCGAGCGGATTTTCAAGGGAATGAAGATCTA
>NZ_JANQTS010000132.1 GCF_030731595.1 Yoonia sp. | reverse complement strand
TGATCATCTGGATCCAATCCCTACGCGAGGCTGAAAGCTCAGTATGACAGTCGATTTTCAAACGTGGATGCGGGCTGTCTGGACCAGCATCATGGAGCCGTCCGATATGGCCCGCAAAGTTGTCGCGGTCGATGTGCCGCGCAATACGCTCTGGACCGGACTGGCCTTGGTTGCTGTGATCAATGTGATCCTTGTCACCTTGCTGCAACTGCTGACACCGGCACCTGTCGCCTTTCAGGATCAGGTCTTTGGACTGTCGCCTTTCTCTTATGCGGCGATCATCGGTATTTTTCTGGTGATGTTCGTCTATGGCACTTTTTATGTCGGCCAGATGCTGGGCGGCAAAGGAACGCTGGTGGCCACGCTTGCCATTATCGTCTGGTTCCAGTCTGTCAGTCTCACGCTGGAAGTGATCCAACTGGTGCTGGTGCTGATCAGCCCCGCGATTGCCTCGCTTTTCGGACTTCTTTCGCTGGGCGCGCTGATCTGGTGCTTTGTGAATTTCGTCAACGTGCTGCACGAGTTCAACAATCTTGGCAAAGCCATCGCTGCGGTCGTTCTGGCATTGCTTGCGACCGGACTGGCGGCAGGGCTTCTCATGGCGATCCTGGGGATTGGCCCGTCAGGAGGGGTGGCATGAGCTTTGATGTCGCAAAGATCCGTGCCGATTTCCCGATCCTGTCGCGGCAGGTCAACGGCAAACCGCTGGTTTATCTTGATAACGGGGCTTCGGCGCAAAAGCCGCAGGTCGTGATTGATGCGGTCACGCGCGGTTATGCCGAAGAATACGCCAATGTGCATCGCGGCTTGCACTACCTCAGCAACCTCGCGACCGAGAAATACGAAGGCGTGCGCGGGATCATCGCGCGGTTTATCAATGCCCCGTCAGAGGACGAGATCGTCATCAACTCCGGCACCACCGAGGGCATCAATATGGTGGCCTATGGCTGGGCCATGCCGCAGATGGAAGCGGGGGACGAAATTGTCCTGTCGATCATGGAACATCACGCCAATATCGTGCCGTGGCATTTCCTGCGCGAACGGCAGGGCGTGGTCATCAAATGGGTCGATGTGGATGCCAACGGCGATCTGGACCCGCAAAAGGTGATCGACGCGATCGGCCCCAGGACCAAGCTGGTGGCGGTCACCCATATGTCCAACGTGCTGGGCACCGTCGTTGACGTCAAAGCGATCACAGCAGGCGCCCATGCCAAGGGCGTGCCGGTGCTGGTCGATGGGAGCCAGGCAGCCGTGCATATGCCGGTTGATGTGGCCGATATCGGCTGTGATTTCTATGCGATCACGGGGCACAAGCTATATGGGCCATCGGGGTCAGGGGCGATCTTTGTCAGCAAAGCCCGCTTGGCCGAGATGCGCCCCTTCATGGGTGGCGGCGATATGATCCGCGACGTGACCCGCGACATGGTGACATGGAACGACCCGCCGATGAAGTTCGAGGCAGGGACACCCGGGATCGTGCAGACGATCGGGCTGGGGGTTGCATTGAACTATATGATGGATATCGGCATGGACCAGATCGCCGCCCATGAACGGGGATTGCGGGACTATGCCCGCGACCGTCTGGCCGGGCTGAACTGGCTCAGCGTGCAGGGGATGTCGGCGACCAAAGGTGCCATCTTTTCGTTCACGCTGGACGGGGCGGCCCATGCGCATGATATCTCGACTGTGCTGGATAAAAAGGGCGTGGCCGTGCGGGCTGGGACCCATTGCGCGATGCCCTTGATGGAGCACATGGGGGTGGGGGCCACCTGTCGGGCGTCATTCGGGATGTACAATACCACCGATGAGGTTGACGTCCTGATCGATGCTCTGGAACTCTGCCACGATCTGTTTGGGTAACTCCGGACCAATCGGGTAGGGTAGATCAAGATCCACCCTACTTTGCCGTTGCGAGGGGGCTTTACGGGCGCTATAGACACCCCAAAGCACCCGTAGCTCAGCTGGATAGAGCGCTGCCCTCCGAAGGCAGAGGCCA
>NZ_JANQTS010000131.1 GCF_030731595.1 Yoonia sp. | reverse complement strand
GTGACCCCTTCGATGTCAACGAAGTGCTCTACCGCTGAGCTAATCATCCATGTCTGCTGCTTTGTCCAGTGTCCCATAACGAAATAGGACGCGGAAGGCCCACGTCAGTCGTGCGGTCTATAAAAGGAGTCGGAAGGGGGATCAAGGGCTTTTGGAAAAATCAGAAAAAGGTCTATGTAAGGATACGAAGGGACAAACATTTGCTCAATACCGCTTTCCATCTGGCCCGCCCGAAGGCCCGCACAACGAGTGTGGTTTTCGCGTCACCGCATAGTGGCCGTGATTATCCGGCGTCGTTCTTGCGCAACTCGGTGCTGGACGCAGACCAGATCAGATCATCCGAAGACGCCTTTGTTGACAGGCTATTCGAATCCGTGCCGGATCACGGGGCTCCGCTGCTGACTGCAAACGCGCCACGTGCTTTTCTTGATCTGAACCGCGGGGCCGATGAATTGGACTCTGCGCTTATCGAAGGGGTGCGGCGCAGCGCGCATAATCCCCGCATCGCCAGCGGCCTTGGCGTTGTCCCGCGCGTGGTGGCAAATGGCCGCCAGATTTACCGCGGAAAGATTTCGCTGGCCGAGGCGCATCAGCGGATCGCGCAGTATTGGCGACCCTATCACGACCAGTTGCAGACGCTGCTGGATGAAAGCAACAACACCTTTGGTGAAGCGATCCTGATCGACTGCCATTCAATGCCGCATGAAGCATTGGAAAATGTGGGCCCTCCCGGTAGCGCGCGACCTGATATCGTGCTGGGAGACCGGTTCGGGGCAACGGCCGCAGGATCGGTGGTCGAACAGGTCGAAGCTGCCTTTGCCAGTGCGGGCCTGCGCGTCGCGCGCAACATGCCCTTTGCAGGGGCCTTTATCACGCAACACTATGGCCGCCCGTCGCGCCAGCAGCATGCTATTCAGGTCGAGATCGACCGCGCACTCTACATGAACGAAAAGACACTGGAACCCAGCGCTGACTTCGATGCGTTTCGCACCCTTCTGACAGGTGTGATCGCAGAACTGACCGACATCGGACGCTCTGCCGAGATGAGGATGGCGGCGGAATAAATTTGGTGTCTGGGCCAAACTCCGCAGGGTACAGTCAGCCTAGGCAGGGACCAGTCGTCTTGCCATAAGATCGCGCAATTTGCCGTATTGTTCGCCCCATAACGCAGGGAGTCCCATCCCCATCACATTGCGTTTTGCGGGTCCTGCAAGCGCTAGGGAAATCAGACAGGCCAAGAACAAGAATGCGACGCAAACTCCCAGAGCGCGCGGCATGTCGACCATCGGCAAAAGGTTCAGCCAGAGGTTTCCCACGCCGTAGACGAACAAAGACTGCGATCCGATCTTTGCAAGCGCGTTCAGCAAACCGGCGAGCCTGTCAATGCGACTTGCGAGCAACAGGCAGACAAACATGCCGATAAATCCAAGGATCCCCACCGCATAATATCCCGGATGGTTGATCCATCGGTTGGCAAGGAACCTGCGGCCCGCTTCCATCACGCCATGCGAAAGTTCTGAACCGCACACCAAAAGCGCAATAAACGCCATGACCCCGACCAATAGATAACTGCGCCGACCATTCAACGCTTCGCCCAATGCAAGGCCGAACCCAAGAAAAGTCATTGCAGGTAAAAGGGCCGGGCCATATCCGGTCCCCACCCCGAGAACCATATTCACGAAAAGAGGTGGTTCGGGGAACGCGGCCGCAAAGATCGGCTGCAAGAGCCAACCGAAAAGCGCAATCGCAAGAATGAGTACAGAGCCATATCGTAGGACAAGAGGCAGGATGGCGATCAAGAACGCAAAGAATGCGGCATAGATCAAAAGGATCTCATTGAACCGCCCCAACTCCAAACCCAAAGCCGCACGCCATGCTGTATCAAAATCAAGATTGCCTGAGGCAAAGGCGGCCAAACTCAGAAGGGTTGCAAGTGACCAGCACGTGATCAGGCGCGCGGCCATGCGCTCTCGGACCGAACGCAGAGTGCGCCCTGCACGCAGCTTTGACAGGTATGCGATCTCGATCATCACGCCAAAAAGAATGACAAACCCTGGTGTAGAGAGGCGGGTCAATGGGATCAAAACATGCACATCACTGACAAACTGCACTTTGACGTGGTCAACCATCGCCAAAATGACAGTGATGCCGCGAAGCGCATCAAGCGTTTCAAAACGCATAGTTTGGTTGGCCGCCTCAGCGCGACGCATGATCAATTGTTTTTTCATGAAGCCAGATACGCGGATGGCCGCCAAATACTCAAATCCCCAGAAGGACAACAAGATGAACATTGGTATCGTCCGCCTATCCAATTGCTCCTTCTGCTCTGCTGCGCCCTAAGGCCCTAAGGCAGCATCAGCCAGCCATCTGCCCTTGCAAGAACGGCTCGGGATCATCGACCTCGACCAGCCGCTTGCGGTCGATTTGCCAGAACCGATTGCCGACGTTGCGCAAAAAGCTGCGGTCGTGACTGACAAGCAGGCAGGTTGCACCGTGATGGATCAACTCATCCTCCAGCGCCTCTTGTCCTTCGATATCAAGGTGGTTGGTCGGTTCGTCCAGCAGATAGAAATTGGGCTGGCGGAGGCGCAAAATCAGCATCGCCAACCGTGCCTTTTGGCCGCCTGACAGAGTACCGATCCTGCTGTCCTGCATCTGGATCGTGACACCCGCCCCAGCCAAAAGTCCGCGCGCCCTTTGATCGCCGACATCGAACTGGCCTGCCACCGCCGTCATCGGGGTATCGCTGTCATCCAATTGGCTTAGGTGTTGGTCGGAATAGCCCATTGCGAGGCTTGGCGCGCATTTCACAATGTCGCTTTCACCCATCACCGCGCGATGGATCATTTTGACCAGTTGGGTCTTGCCCGTGCCATTGGTGCCCAGCAGCACGATGCGGTCGCCTTGAGCGATCCATTTCTTACCGGTGGTATAAAGCAGCCGGCCGTCTGGTGTTTTAATAGGGACATCATCCAGCGTAATCAGGGCTTTTGCATGCGTTCCGCTATTGGAAAGCCTGATGTCACCAGCGCTGCGTTCATGATGTGCGGGCTTTGCGGCCGCTTCGATCTTGGCCGCGCGTTCGCTGAGTTGTTTGGTTTTGCTGATCAGAAGATCAGAACCGGAGTTGATCCCGATATTCTTGAGCTTGGCAGCTTGCTTGCGCAATTGCTGCGCTTTGTTGAGGTCGTTGGCAAAGCGGCGCCCGTCCGCTTCATCCGCCTCGGTCAAAGCGGCACGGGCCGCCGAGAAGGGCAGTTGAAAAACGCGCGAACGCTCTGCCCGCAGAAAGAGTGTGCGGTTTGTTGTGGCATCCAGAAACGCGCGGTCATGGCTGGTGATGACAACGGGCGTGTCGCGGGGCAGGGCCGACAGCCAGTCTTGCAGCAGGCCGATCCGGTGCAGATCAAGGTGGTTGGTGGGTTCGTCCAGCAACAGAATATCCGGCTCTGTGATCCATGCAGCGGCCAAAAGGGCAGTGCGTTGCCAGCCGCCGCTGAGTTCCAACAGCGGTTTGTGTTGCAACTCATAAGGGACTTTGAGGTCATCCAGGACGACGTCCACACGCCAGCTCTCATACTCCGCCTGTTCCGGGGGTAGCGCGCCAAGCACCAAGTCGTAGAGCGTTTTGTTTTGCGCGGTCTCGGAGATATTTTGGACGACATAACCCACGCGGAGCCCGCGCGCGCGGGTGATTTCACCGGTGGTTTGTTCGAACATCCCTGCGATGCATCCCATCAAGGTGGATTTGCCGCGCCCGTTGGCGGCGACGAGGCCGATGCGGTCGCCTTTGGAGATTGTGAGGTTAAGGTCGGTAAAAAGCGGATCGCCCAAGGTCACGCCAAGGGCATTGATGTTGATGATGGTCATAAGGGGTCTCGGTCATACAAGGGGTTTGCCGCGAAGGCGGCTGATTGGGCAGACCGTGGTGCGATCAGCCCTGCAAACGGATTTACAGGGCGAAACGGGGGCCGTGCTGAAGCTGGCGGATGATACGCATGTTCAGCACTGTCCTCCTCTTGTTTGCATGACACTGTTGAAGGAACCGTATGTCCAGCAGGTCAGCTGGGTCAAGACCTACCTGACCCTTATCGCAGGGCGCGCCCTTTGATGATCGCATCCTTGCCAAACCGCTCTCGGATTTTGTCAGCGGCCTTTTCTGCCTGCGCACGTCTGGCTGCACCAGGGTCGAGCAGGTCCCCCTCTCGGTCGGCGTCTGTATCGGTCGTGATCTCTGACAGCCCGACACCCAAGAGCCGGAACGGACCGCGATTCCCGACCTGATCAAATAGCCCCCGCGCGGTCCTGTAAATCGTATCGGCGATCTGTGTGGGATGGCGCAGGCTTTGACGCTTGGAGATCAGCTTGAAATCGGACGTCTTGAGTTTGAGTGTGACCACGCGCCCGGCTTTGTCTTTGGCCTTGGCCCGCGCGCTGACTTTTTCGGCCATCCGCCACAGGTGCCCATCAAGAATGTCGATATCGCCTGTATCTTCGTTGAAGGTCGTTTCGTTCGAGAGCGTCTTGACGGGGCTGTGAGATGAAATCCGCCGCCCGTCTTCGCCGCGCGCAAGGCTATAAAGCCGTTCACCCATGCCGCCGAACCGGTCATGCAGATCGCGCCTGTCCCAGCGCAACAGATCATCAAAAGTGCGAATGCCCGCGCTCTCCAGACTGCTTTGCGCAGCAGGCCCGATGCCCCAGATCAGCCGGACCGATTTGGGTCGTAAGAAGGCTGTGGTTTCCGCCTTACCGATGACCGAAAAGCCGCGCGGTTTGTCGAGGTCGGATGCGACCTTGGCAAGGAATTTGTTGTGTGACAGGCCGATGGAACCCGTAAGTCCCAATTCATCTTTCATCCGCTTGATCAACCGCGCGAGCATTACGGCCGGAGGCGCATGGTGCACGCGGGCTGTGCCGGAAAGGTCCATGAAGGCTTCGTCCAGCGAGAGCGGCTCCACGATGGGTGTCAGTTCATCCATCATCTCGCGGATCGCGCGCGAGGCAGTGACATAGGCGTCAAAATCAGGCCGCACGACAACGGCCTCCGGACAGAGTTTCAGCGCCTGAAACATCGGCATCGCGGATTTCACGCCTTTGATCCGCGCCACATAGCAGGCGGTCGAAACAACCCCGCGCCGCCCCCCACCGATAATGACCGGTTTGTCGGCCAGTGCCGGATTGTCCCGCTTGGCGACCGAGGCATAGAAGGCATCGCAATCCATGTGGGCGATACTCAGGTCAAAGAGTTCCGGGTGTCGCGTCACCCTTGGGCTGCGGCATTGCGGACAGCGGGTTTCACTGTCGAAGGTGGTCAGGCAATCACGGCACAATGCGGGCATGGCAGCAATCTATGAGGGCTTCGACAAGGACACAACGGGGCAGGCGATTTGCGGATCGAGCCTGAAACCAAATTTCGAGAAATTCAGTGCCTCCGGCGGGGATATTTCAGCTCGGAAGAAAAATGGTGTGCCTGCGCGTTTTCATTTGCGTTTCGCTGCAGTTGTATTAAAGCGGCCCCCATACGAACCACCTTGACCGGGAGAGAACGGTCAGGTCCGTCGCCGAAGGAGCAACCGCCCCGGTCACTCTCAGGCAAAAGGACCGGTCGGGGTGCAACACGCCGAAGAGCGGCCTTGAATGGTCCACCGAAGGAGCAAGCCCGACGCGGGTGAAACTCTCAGGTACAGCAGACGGTGGGGGCATATGGTAGGGGATTTACCATGCCTTCTATTGCTGTACTCGGCGCCGGGATTACCGGTGTCACAACTGCTTATTCACTGATGATCCGCGGCTTTGACGTGACGGTTTATGACCGCCAGCGCTATGCCGGGATGGAAACCAGTTTTGCCAATGGTGGCCAACTCAGCGCCTCGAATGCTGAAGTCTGGAACCAATGGTCCACAGTCCTCAAAGGTATCAAATGGATGCTGCAGGGCGATGCGCCGCTTTTCGTCAATCCGCGCCCCGGTTGGCACAAGGTCAGCTGGATGACCGAGTTTCTGGCGAATATTCCGCGCTACAAGACCAATACCACAAGAACTGCCGCAATGGCCGTTGCCGCCCGTGCAGGACTTTCTGAAATGGCGGATCGTTCCGGTGTTGATTTCGATTTCAGCCCAGCGGGTATCTTGCATTTCTATAAGACCGAGAAAGACCTGCGCCATGCCCGCATGGTCAATGGTTTACTGGCCGAAGGCGGGCTGGAGCGCCACGAACTGACCCTCGATGAGGTTTTTGCCAAAGAGCCAACACTGCGCGGCGATATCATTGGCGGTTTTTGGACCGAAAGCGACAGCACTGGCGATATCCACAAGTTTACTATGGGTCTGGCAGAGTGGCTGAAGACACAAGGCGTGGTGTTCAAGCTTGGCGCGCCTGTGACCGATCTGCATGTGCGTACCGATGGCGTTTATGTCGAGTGCGGCAACGAAGAGCGTTACGATGCCATCGTTGTCTCTGCCGGTGTGGCCAGCCGCAAGTTTGCGCAGATGTTGGGCGACCGTGTGAATATCTATCCGGTCAAAGGCTATTCGATCACCGTCAATCTGGACGATGCTGCAAGTCAGGCGGCGGCCCCGACCACATCGCTTTTGGACGACAAGGCCAAGATCGTGTCGTCCCGTCTGGGCAAGAACCGTTTGCGCATTGCAGGCACCGCAGAGTTTAACGGCGAAAACCGCGATATACTGGAACGCCGCGTGCGCCCGTTGATCAAATGGTGTGAAGAGCATTTTCCCGACGTGTCCACCGAGAATTGCGTGCCATGGGCCGGGCTTCGTCCGATGATGCCCAATATGATGCCGCGTGTCGGACCCGGCAAGAACGATCGGGTGTTTTATAACACCGGTCATGGGCATCTTGGATGGACGCTCAGCCCTGCGACCGCGGACACGATTGGCGCGGCGGTCACAGCGCGGTTCAAAAGCAATAGTATGCCGCAGTATACATTGAAAACGGCTTAAGGCGCGACTATCTGTCCCTCACAACAACGAGGGACAGATACGCCAATGGAAGACGTCTTTGCTGAATTTCTGGGCCAGAATGTGCTCTATCTGCTGCTTGCGGTGTTTATCATCGTCTGTATTTCGGCAGGGGTCCGCATTGTGCCCCAATCGGAAAAATATGTCGTGGAACGCCTTGGGCGGCTGCGGTCGGTTTTAGGGCCAGGCATCAACTTTATCGTGCCGTTTCTGGACCGTGTCCGGCATCAGGTCTCGATCCTCGAACGTCAACTGCCATCCATGACGCAGGATGCGATCACATCGGACAACGTGTTGGTGCAGGTCGAGACATCGGTTTTCTACCGGATCATCGAGCCGGAAAAGACCGTATATCGTATCCGCGACGTAGACGGCGCGATTTCCACCACGGTTGCTGGTATCGTCCGGTCCGAGATTGGACGGATGGAGCTGGACCAGGTACAGGCCAATCGGGCCAACCTGATCGATGCGGTGCGCACGCAAGTGTCGCAGCAGGTCGATGACTGGGGGATCGAGGTCACGCGGGCTGAAATCCTGGACGTCAATCTGGACCAGCAAACCAGAAACGCGATGTTGCAGCAATTGAACGCTGAACGTGCCCGCCGCGCGCAGGTGACCGAGGCCGAGGGCAAGAAACGCGCGGTCGAGTTGCAATCGGATGCTGAACTTTATGCCGCCGAGCAAAATGCAAAGGCCCGTCGTGTTCTGGCCGATGCAGAGGCCTATGCCACGCAGGTGGTTGCTGGCGCGATTGCCGAGAACGGTCTGGAGGCGGCGCAGTATCAGGTCGCTCTCAAACAGGTTGAAGCCTTGCAGGCGCTGGGCACAAGTGCCGGAAGCCAGACAGTGATCCTGCCTGCCAATGCGCTGGACGCCTTCGCGAATGCATTCTCGATGCTGAAAGGACGTGGATGATGCCACTTTGGACAGAATGGTGGGTTTGGATGTCAGGCGCCCTGATCCTGGCCACGCTCGAAGTCTTGATCCCCGGCTACATCTTTCTGGGGTTCGCGATTGGCGCGGGCGTGATGGGATTATTGATCCTGTTCGGTATATCTGCCACCGGATTGGCGCTCACACTGGTGATCTTTGCCGTGCTGTCGCTGATCGCCTATATCGCGATGCGCAAGTATTTCGGTTTGCGCACCGGACAGGTGAAAATCTGGGATACGGATGTCAACGATTAGGTGTTTGCGCTTGCGGTGACGCCAGCTCTGCCTGAATAGCCATTGCGGCTTTGAACGGGTCGGCTGCCTGCCAGACGGGGCGGCCGACAACCACATGATCGGCCCCGTTTGCGATGGCCTGCGCGGGGGTCATGACCCGCTTTTGATCGCCAAGGGCCGCACCCGCAGGCCGCACGCCGGGTGTCACAATCAGTTTTCCTTTAGCCTCGGGTAAAGCGCGGATCAAAGCGGCCTCTTGTGGTGAGGCAATCACGCCGTCCGCCCCGTTCGAGAGCGCAATTCCGGCCCGTTCCTGCACCAGATCGGCGACAGATCCGGCCTTGATGCAGGAGGCATCCAGATCGTCGCGGTCCAGTGAGGTCAGGATCGTCACGGCCAGAATTTTCATGTCGGACCCGCCGGCCCCTTCGCGGGCAGCGCGCACCACATGCGGGTCACCATGTACGGTCAGAAAATCAAGATCGAATTGGGCCACGCCGCGTACCGCCGCTTCGACAGTGGCGCCGATATCAAAGAACTTCATGTCCAGAAAAATGCGCTTGCCGTGTTCCTGTTTCAATTCATTGGCCAGCGCGAGCCCACCGCCAGTAAGCATCCCCAAGCCGATTTTGTAAAAGCTCACGCTATCCCCAAGCTTTTTTGCAAGTTCTAGCCCATCAAGGACATTGGGAACGTCCAGCGCAACGATCAGGCGGTCATCGGACATGAGGTTTACTCCTTGATTGGTTGTTGGGGGTCTAGCGATCCCTCGTCACGGACGCAACAGATGCCGAGATATCCCCGATTGATGTGTATCAACACGAATCCTCTTTGCTGGTGCCAAAGTGCTATTGGGTATCCCGCTTCCTGAATTCATCCTCTGTGGTCTTGTACGTTCATGCCAAGCATCCCATTTAGGAATCGAGGCCCAGACCGGGATGTGCTGCCAAGCAGGCATCCCAATGAACAGGGCGCTTAACAAAGGAGAGACCCATGAACTTAGACAAGTTCACCGAGCGGTCGCGCGGCTTTATCCAAGCCGCCCAGACGATCGCAATGCGCGAGGATCACCAGAAACTCGCCCCCGAACACCTGCTCAAGGCGCTGCTGGATGACGAAGAAGGGTTGGCCACCAACCTGATTTCACATGCAGGCGGCGATGCGCGTGCCGTTGTCGGCGCGGTTGAGGCAGCCCTTGCCAAGATACCCAAAGTATCCGGCGATACAGGGCAAGTCTATTTGGACAACACCACGGCCAAAGTCGTGGATGAGGCCGAAAAGATTGCCAAGAAGGCAGGCGATAGTTTTGTCCCCGTCGAACGCTTGCTGACAGCGCTCGCTGTGGTGAAATCCAAGGCCAAGGATGCGCTGGATGCGGGCGGTGTTTCCGCGATGAAGCTGAATGCCGCGATCAATGACATCCGTAAAGGCCGCACCGCTGATAGTGCGACTGCCGAAGACAGCTTTGACGCGCTCAAGAAATATGCCCGCGACCTGACCGAGGCCGCCGAGCAAGGCAAGATCGACCCGATCATTGGCCGCGACGAAGAAATTCGCCGCGC
>NZ_JANQTS010000130.1 GCF_030731595.1 Yoonia sp. | reverse complement strand
ATCCCCGTCTTTCATGACGACCAGCACGGCACCGCGATTGTCGTGGGGGCAGCAGCGACAAACGCGATCTTCGTTGCGGGCAAGCAATTCGAAGACATCAAGATCGTCAGCACCGGCGGCGGGGCAGCGGGCATTGCTTGTCTGAACATGCTGCTGAAGCTTGGCGTGAAACGCGAAAACGTCTGGCTTTGCGATATCGAAGGCCTTGTCTACCACGGCCGCGAAAAGGACATGACCCCGCAAAAGGCGGAATACGCCCAAGGCACCACCGCCGCCATGCTGGATGATGTGATCGCGGGTGCGGACCTGTTTCTGGGGCTCTCCGGCCCGGGCGTGCTGACGCCTGCGATGGTCGCCAAGATGGCGGACCGTCCGATCATCTTTGCGCTGGCGAACCCCAACCCCGAGATTGACCCCGAAGCCGCGCGCACGGCCAACCCCAATGCCATCATCGCCACAGGCCGCAGCGATTTTCCCAATCAGGTCAACAACGTCCTGTGCTTCCCTTTCATCTTCCGCGGCGCGCTTGATGTTGGCGCGACCGAGATCAATGACGAGATGAAGATCGCCTGTGTCGAAGGTATCGCCGCCCTCGCCCGCGCCACCACCAGCGCCGAAGCCGCCGCCGCCTATCAGGGCGAGCAGATGACCTTTGGGGCGGATTACCTGATCCCCAAACCTTTTGATCCGCGTTTGATGGGCGTTGTTGCCAGTGCCGTAGCCGGTGCCGCGATTGCGACCGGCGTCGCCCAGCGCCCGATTGCGGATATGAAAGCCTATAAAGCCAATCTTGATGGCTCTGTCTTCAAATCTGCCATGATCATGCGCCCCGTCTTCGATGCCGCCCGCACCGCGACCCGTACCATCGTCTTTGCCGAAGGCGAGGACGAGCGCGTGCTGCGTGCCAGCCAGGCCATCATGGAGGAAACCACCGACACCCCGATCCTGATCGGCCGCCCCGAAGTGATCGAACGGCGCTGCGAACGCGCGGGTCTTAAAATCCGCCCCGGTGTCGATTTCAGCATCGTGAACCCCGAAAACGACCCGCGCTATCGGGATTACTGGGAAACCTATCACAATCTGATGGCGCGCAAGGGCGTGACCCCCAATCTTGCCAAAGCGATCATGCGCACGAATACGACCGCCATTGGTGCGGTCATGGTTCACCGTGGTGAGGCCGACAGCCTGATTTGCGGAACCTTCGGCCAGTTCTTGTGGCACCTCAACTATGTGACACAGATTTTGGGCAATGCGGATTTCCACCCTATTGCTGCCCTGTCGCTGATGATCCTCGAGGATGGGCCGCTCTTTATCGCCGATACGCAGATTCATCCCGAACCATCGCCGCAGCAGATTGCAGAGTCAGTGATTGCCGCAGCCCGCCATGTGCGCCGCTTCGGTGTCGAGCCGAAGATTGCGCTGTGTTCCCACAGCCAGTTCGGCAACCTTGACAGTGACAGCGGGCGGCGGATGCGGGCAGCAATGGAAATCCTTGACAGTGTGCCACGTGATTTTGCCTACGAAGGCGAGATGCATATTGATAGCGCGCTCGATGTGGACTTGCGCAACCGTGTTTTCCCCGAAGCCCATCTTCCGGGTGCGGCCAACACGTTGATCTTTGCCAATACCGATGCGGCCTCTGGCGTGCGCAACATCCTGAAAATGAAGGCGGGCGGGCTTGAGGTCGGCCCCATTCTGATGGGCATGGGCAACCGCTGCCATATCGTGACGCCTTCGATCACAGCGCGCGGCTTGCTGAACATGTCCGCCGTTGCGGGTACGCCTGTGACACATTATGGATAGGCCATGACCGATCTCTCAACCCCCGTTTTTCTTTGTTTCAAATGGGGCAAAGGGTATCCTTGCCGCTATACCAATATTCTGTTTCGTGCCCTGACAGACACGATGAAAAGCCCCTTTCGATTTGTCTGCATGACTGATGATGCCGAAGGGCTTGCAGAAGGGATAGAAACCCGACCTTTTCCGCATTTCGCGCTTGACCGGTCAGATTGGGCAAAAGGCATGTGGCCGAAACTTAGCGCTTTTGCGCCGGGTCTTTTTCCAGCAGGCACACCAGTTGTGATGATGGACGTTGATGTCGTCGTCCTGCGTGACCTGACCCCCTTGTTTGACCACTTGCGCGCGCAGGGCGGCTTGCACATTATTCGTGAAATTCCCGATACGCTGCCACGCTGGTTCCCAAAAGTGTTTGGCAAGCCGTTGTGGTCAAACTCTTCGGTAGTGGGCTTTTTGGCTGGCACGCAGGATCATCTGTTCGAGGAATTTCAAGACAAGACCTATGCGGACTTGCGGTCCATCGGGAATGATCAAAACTTCATTCATCACAAGGCAAAGGACCGGCACAGCTGGCCGATTGGCTGGATGCAGAGCTTCAAGAAAGATCTGGCATTCCATTTCCCTGTCGGTCTGGTCCGCCCGATCCGGCGGCCTGATGCCTATGTTGTGATTTTTCACGGGATCCCGAACCCCGAGGACATGACGCAGAGGGCTTTCAAGCGTTGGGGATCGCCAGAGAAATTCGGGTATTTTCCGGTGCGCTGGATCAAAGATTACTGGACCCGCTATTCCCGCCCAGACGACAGATAGCGCTCTCAGACTTGCAGGGGCGACACGGAGGCCCTAACACTCTGAACCAAGCAATCTAGGGAGGAAGACCATGGGCTATGCGGATGTCTACGGTGCTTGGCGGAACGACCCTGAAGGGTTCTGGATGGATCAGGCAAAATCCATCGACTGGGTCACGCCCCCGACCAAAGCGCTGGATGACAGCAAGGCCCCGCTTTACCGCTGGTTCACCGATGCCGAGGTCAATACCTGTTACAACGCCGTCGACCGCCATGTTGAAAACGGGCGCGGCGATCAGGTGGCCATCATCTATGACAGCCCCGTCACCCATACCAAACGCA
Source organism: Yoonia sp. (assembly GCF_030731595.1). Taxonomy (GTDB): domain Bacteria; phylum Pseudomonadota; class Alphaproteobacteria; order Rhodobacterales; family Rhodobacteraceae; genus Yoonia. The sequence goes on along the minus strand of NZ_JANQTS010000130.1, from coordinate 6,797 downwards.
CGATCACCTATGCGGAATTGCAAACGCGCGTGGCGTCGCTTGCGGGGGCTCTGCGTGCAAAGGGCATCGAAAAAGGTGACCGCGTCATCATTTACATGCCGATGATCCCCGAGGCACTGGAGGCCATGCTGGCCTGCGCCCGCCTTGGTGCGATCCATTCTGTGGTCTTTGGCGGATTTGCCGCCCACGAGCTGGCCGTGCGGATCGACGATGCGACGCCCAAAGCGATCATTGCAGGCTCTTGCGGGATCGAGCCGGGCCGCGTTGTGCATTACAAGCCACTTCTTGATGGCGCAATCGAGATGGCGACCCACAAGCCTGATTTCACAGTGATTTTCCAGCGCGAACAAGAGGTCGCAGCCCTGACCCCCGGCCGTGACCATGACTGGCACGCCTTTCAGGCAGGTGTCACACCCGCCGAATGTGTCCCCGTCAAAGGCGACCATCCGGCCTATATTCTCTACACCTCCGGCACCACAGGCGCACCCAAAGGCGTCGTGCGACCCACAGCTGGCCACCTTGTTGCGCTGAACTGGACGATGAAAGCGATCTACAACGTCGATCCGGGTGATGTCTTCTGGGCCGCCTCCGACGTGGGCTGGGTCGTGGGGCACTCCTACATCTGCTACGCCCCTCTGATCCACGGCAACACCACCGTCGTGTTCGAGGGCAAGCCCGTCGGCACCCCCGATGCCGCAACTTTCTGGCGGGTCATTCAGGAACACAACGTGCGGTCCTTCTTCACCGCACCGACGGCCTTCCGCGCAATCAAGCGCGAAGACCCCCAAGGCGAGATGATCAAGGATTACGACATTTCCTGCCTGCGTGCGCTGTATCTGGCCGGAGAACGGGCCGACCCCGATACGATAGAATGGGCCCAGCGCGTGATGGGCGTACCGGTCTACGACCATTGGTGGCAGACCGAAACCGGCTATACCATCGCAGGCAATCCTGCAGGGATCGAGGCGCTGCCGGTCAAGATCGGATCGCCCACCGTCGCCATGCCCGGCTATGACGTGCAGATCTTGGACGAAGCGGGGCACCAGATGAAAGCCGGCGAACTGGGGGCCATCGCGGTCAAGCTGCCCCTCCCCCCCGGCACGCTGCCCACCCTTTGGAACGCCGAAGATCGCTTTGTGAAATCCTACCTGACCACCTTCCCCGGCTATTATGAGACCGGCGATGCAGGCATGATCGACGAGGACGGCTATCTTTACATCATGGCGCGCACTGACGACGTGATCAACGTGGCGGGGCACAGGCTGTCCACAGGGGCTATGGAGGAAATCCTTGCAGGCCACCCGGACGTGGGTGAATGCGCGGTGATCGGGGTTACAGACGAGTTGAAAGGCCAATTGCCAATGGGGTTTGTCTGCCTCAACAAAGGCTGTGAAACCACGCCAGAGCAGATTATCAAAGATTGCGTCAAGCGGGTGCGTGACACGATCGGGCCGGTGGCCGCGTTCAAACTGGTCGCCGTTGTGGACCGCCTGCCCAAGACACGCTCTGGCAAGATCCTCCGCGCCACGATGGTGAAGATTGCGGATGGGCAGGACTTCAAGATGCCCGCCACGATTGATGACCCAGCAATCCTGGACGAGATCAAAGCAGCACTGATCCCGATGGGGTATGCGAAGGGCTAAACGCAGAGCTGTCTGGACTTCGTGACTGAAACATATCAGGGTCCTGTCTACGGCGTCCTGTGATATTGAGGGGCGGAAATCCTGTATTGACAGAACTGGTCCGTCATATGCCCTTGCTGCAGCTTGTCTATGCGTCACGCCCCTTTGGTTTTGATGCGGGAACGCTTATCAATATCCTGTTCAAAGCGCGCTCAAAGAACGCTGCGGCGGACGTGACGGGCTGTCTGATCTGCCGTGATGACATCTATCTGCAGATGCTCGAAGGCCCCGCAGAGGGTGTGGCGCGCATATACGAAAAAATCATTCAGGACGACCGCCACGTCGAGGTCACCGAACTTGTCCGTCATGAAGTGACTGACCGGATGTTCGGCAAGTGGGCGATGCGGGATGATCCTGTGCAAAGCTGGATGTGGACGCGCGAAGAGGTGGATCGCGGTGACGTGAGCCGTGCATCCAAAGACGACGTGCTGCGAGTTTTCAACAAACTTGCGGCGCAGCCCTCTGAGCCGACCTAGGCAAACTGCTCTCTGATCAACCGCTCTTCCAGCCCATGCCCCGGATCGAATAATATCCGGTGCCGGATCGCGGGTTCTGATCTGATCTCGACACTCACCACATCGCGGACAGATTTGCCGTCTGCATCCGCCATGACTGGCCGTTTGGCAGGGTCAATCACGTCAAACCGCACCACCGCCTTTTTGGGCAAAAGCGCCCCGCGCCAGCGGCGGGGGCGAAAGGCGGACATCGCGGTCAGCGCCAGCACATCCGACCCGATCGGCAAGATCGGCCCATGGGCGGAGTAGTTGTAGGCCGTGGACCCCGCAGGTGTCGCCACCAGCGCCCCGTCGCAGACCAGTTCATTCATCCGCAACTTGCCATCGACGGTAATCCGCAATTTCGCGGCCTGCGGACCCGCCCGCAGCAAACTGACCTCGTTGATTGCCAAAGCATCATGCATCGCGCCGTCAACGGTCAGCGCGGTCATGGCGAGCGGGTTGATCACCTCTTCCTCGGCCTCGTCCAGCCGCTGTTGGAGGTCATCGGCGTGAAATTCATTCATCAAGAAACCAACCGTACCACGGTTCATCCCGTAAACAGGGACATCAAGCCCTTGGGTCGCGTGCAGCGTCTGCAACATGAAACCATCACCGCCAAGCGCCACGATGACGTCTGCCTTGGCTTGCGGCACATCGCCATAGGCTGCGGCCAGTTCGCGCAAAGCAGTTTGCGCAATCGGCACGGGGCTGGCAACAAAAGCGATCTTGGGGCGCGGCATCGGGCAAAAACCTTTCAGTTCCTGCAAGTTGTGGGGTGATCAGGCCCGAAACGCAAGACAGCTATCGGAAACCTTTCTGACGCGCTCATAAAGATCATGGTCGTTTTGATGCTTTAGAACGGCCCGAACCTGAGGTAAGAGAGCGCAATTGACTATTTTTGGCACCTGCTAGGGGGGATGCGCCCATGAACATCACAGTCCGCGACGACGGCTTTTTTACCGAAACATTGGAAACCCGCGATCCGGCGATCCATGCAGCGATCCAGTCCGAGCTCAAGCGCCAGCGCAAAGAGATCGAGTTGATCGCCTCTGAAAACATCGTCTCTGCTGCCGTTATGGAAGCACAAGGCAGCGTCATGACAAACAAATACGCCGAAGGCTACCCCGGCAAGCGTTACTATGGTGGCTGCGAGTACGTCGATATCGCCGAGAACCTTGCCATCGAACGCGCCTGCCAGATGTTTGATTGCGGTTTTGCCAACGTCCAGCCGAACTCTGGCTCTCAGGCAAACCAAGGCGTGTTCCAAGCACTCCTGCAACCCGGCGACACCATCCTTGGGATGTCACTGGATGCAGGCGGTCACTTGACCCATGGTGCGAAGCCAAACCAGTCCGGTAAATGGTTCAACGCCATCCAATACGGCGTGCGCCAGCAAGACAGCCTGCTGGACTATGACGAAGTCCAGCGCCTTGCCACAGAACACCAGCCCAAAATGATTATTGCGGGTGGGTCCGCCATCCCGCGCATCATCGACTTTCCGAAAATGCGCGAGATTGCCGATAGCGTCGGCGCTTATCTTTTGGTTGATATGGCCCATTTCGCGGGCCTTGTGGCCGCTGGCCTTTACCCCTCGCCTTTCCCGCATGCGCATGTGGCGACAACCACGACCCACAAGACTCTGCGTGGCCCGCGCGGCGGCATGATCCTGACCAATGACGAGGCGCTGGCAAAGAAATTCAACTCTGCCATTTTCCCCGGCATTCAGGGTGGCCCGCTGATGCATGTGATCGCAGGCAAGGCCGTGGCCTTTGGCGAGGCGCTGCGCCCCGAATTCAAGACCTACCAGCAGCAGGTGATCAAGAATGCCCAAGCGCTGGCTGACCAGTTGATGAAGGGCGGTCTGGATATCGTGACCGGCGGCACCGACACGCATGTGATGCTGGTCGATCTGCGCCCCAAGGGCGTCAAAGGCAATGCCACCGAAAAGGCATTGGGCCGCGCCCATATCACCTGCAACAAGAACGGCATCCCGTTTGACCCCGAAAAGCCGACCGTGACATCCGGCATCCGGTTGGGCTCACCCGCAGGGACGACACGCGGCTTTGGCGAACCCGAGTTCCGCCAGATCGCGGACTGGATCGTGGAAGTGACCGAAGGTCTGGCCGCCAATGGCGAAGACGGCAATGGCGAAGTTGAAGCCAAAGTGCGGGCCGAAGTCGAAGCACTCTGCGACCGCTTCCCGATTTATCCCGCACTCTGAAACAAGGGTCCGCCCGGCCGAAAGGCCGGGCCGACCACGGCTTTAGACAAAGCCGCGCTGCACCAGCACGAAGAGCAGCAAAATCCCTGTCACCAGCAGGGCAAAAGCAATCGACGCGACCAGATTAAGCGCCGCCGTGCGCCGCTGGGCGGCCATGTCGATCCCCTCAAGAAACGCCAGAATATTGCGATGCGATTGGCGGGCTTTATCCATATCGATCATCCGCGCCAGTTTTGGATTCGCCGCAAGCGGCAGCGCCTGCGCCAGATAAATGGCATCGCGCTTGACGGCACGGGGCAGCAACCGCCCCGCCTTGCGGATCTGTGCATCAAGCGAACGACCACGCACGCGCAGCTTGGAATCCAGGCCTGCACGCACCTCACTTGCCATCTGTTCAATCGTTAACGCCATGCCGCTTCCGGTAAATGGTTGCGTTAACATGCTCAATGGCTCTGGCCCCTCGGGGCGCGGAAGGATAGCAAGAGATGCATGTTGAACACGGTCATATATGACGGCCCCGCCGGACCCCCGCTCTTGATCGCGCATGGGCTCTTTGGCTCTGCGCGGAATTGGGGGGTGATCGCTAAACGACTGTCGGCTGGCAGATCCGTTATCACCGTCGACATGCGCAACCATGCCAGCAGCCCATGGTACGACAGCCACAGCTATCATGATCTGGCGTCCGATCTGGCAGACCTGATCACAGGGCCAACAGACGTGTTGGGCCATTCCATGGGAGGAAAGGCGGCGATGGTGCTGGCGCTGACACAGCCCGCGCTGGTGCACCGACTGATCGTGGCCGATATCGCACCTGTGACCTACACGCATACCCAGAACGGACCAATCGCTGCGATGCGGGCGGTGGACCTTGCGACGATCAGCAACAGGGCCGAAGCCAAGGCCCAGCTAGGCCCGCTTGACCCCGGCGTTGATGATTTCCTGCTGCAAAGCCTTGACCTGAAAGAAAGACGCTGGCGGCTGAACCTTGATGTGCTGAGCGCCGAGATGGACAAGATCATCGGCTTTCCGGATGTGGCGGGGCAATTTAACGGACCGACCCTGTTCCTGTCGGGCGGCAATTCCCCTTATGTCCAACCCGAGGCACGGCCCCAGATAAAAACCCTCTTTCCCGCGGCCAAATTCGCCAAGATCCCCGGAGCCGGCCACTGGCTGCACGCCGAAAAGCCGCGCGAATTCGAGGCTGCAGTCAGTGCCTTTCTGGGCTAGGGGTGCGGCAGTTATTGCACGATCTGGAATCTGCGTTAGACTTCAACGACAACACGACTGGAAAGGGACTTCACATGATCCGACTGCTTGCCATCGCCGCCATCCTCAGCCTTGCCGCCTGCGAAACCGTTCAAGGGGTCGGACGCGATATCACCAACGCAGGTCAAGCAATCGACAACGCGCTGTAACGCCTGACTTGACACAAATGCTGCGGCGCGGCGAAACTTGGGGGATTGAACCCCAAGGAGATTGCCATGCTGACACCCTTCGACATCTGGTCCCCCATTTTCCGCGCGCCCTTTTCCGGTGACGTGACCCAAGAGATCACGCCGCGTTTTCTGTCGCCCGACATCAAAGGCAGCCCCGCGATCGAACAGCGGGTGCAGACCGATGTGGCGAGCTATGGCAAGCAGTTGGGCAAAGTGCTGGAAGCCTTGCAAAAGCTCAGCGCGGCGACAGGCACCGACCTGCCCGAAATCGACGGACTGGTGGAACAGGTCGAAGCGGTGAAAGCCGACGCAAAAGAGGCACTGCGGGCCGAGGCCGAGGATGCGCTCGCGCGGCTCAAAAAGGCCGATCCCGAGGCTTGGGCGGCGGTGATCGCTGGCTGACCCCTAAACCGCGCAAGTCTTGCAAAGGGCGGCATCCGGCAGCAATGCCAGCCGTGCGTCGGAAATGGGCTCGCCGCATTGCAGGCATTCCCCGTATGTCCCTGCCGCAACCCGCGCCAGTGCGGCATCAATCCGCTTGAGTTCGTTCAATTCGGACAGGCCCAATGCCTCCAACACCTCGTCGCCCTGCCGCTCGACCGAACGGTCCTCCCAATCTTTGGTCGGGGTCTCATCCAACTGGTCCTCGACCGCTGCCAGATGGGCCGTCAGTTCCGCACGGCGGGCGCGCAGGGCTTGTTCTTGGGTGGTGATATCCATAACGCAGTCTCCTTGGTTGGGATGGAGCATGGCGCGGATCGGGACTGGCGACCTTGATTTGGGTCAATGGTTTCGCGCGCTACTTGCGCTTGACGAATTCCGTCAGGATCACGATGCGCTGGCCTTCGACACGGCCTTCGATATGGGCGGGATTGTCAGGCACCAAGGCAATTCCGCGCACCGCCGTGCCGCGCTTGGCGGTAAAGCCCGCACCTTTGACCGGCAAATCCTTGATCAGCAC
>NZ_JANQTS010000129.1 GCF_030731595.1 Yoonia sp. | reverse complement strand
CGAAGGTCATAGGCAGAATGGCTGGTAGAGCCTTTTTTGATTTTAAGCGGTGACATGTGATGCCCCTTATCTTTCTTTATTTCAAACTGGGTGGTGCATGGCGTGATAGCGTTACACCATCACCGCACCATCAGACTTGATCGCGTTTTTGACATCCGCATTCTCGCCCAGCAGCATTTCGTTATGGGGCTTGCCTGACGGGATCATGGGGAAGCAGTTTTCGTGCTTTTCCACCAGACAATCGAACAGAACCGGCCCCTCATGGTTCAGCATTTCCATGATCGCATCGTCCAGATCGGCTGGGTCGGAACAGATGATCCCTTTGGCGCCGAACGCTTCGGCCAGCTTCACGAAATCGGGCAGGCTTTCCGACCAGCTGGAGGAATAGCGCTCGCCGTGCAGCAGTTCCTGCCATTGGCGCACCATACCCAGACGTTCGTTGTTGAGGATGAATTGCTTGACGGGCAGGCGGTATTGCATCGCGGTGCCCAACTCCTGCATGTTCATCAGCCATGAGGCCTCGCCCGCCACGTTGATGACCAGCGCGTCAGGATGGCCCATCTGCACGCCGATGGACGCAGGAAAGCCATAGCCCATCGTGCCCAGGCCTCCGGAGGTCATCCAGCGGTTGGGGTCCTCGAAACCAAGGTATTGCGCCGCCCACATCTGGTGCTGGCCCACTTCGGTGCAGATATAGCGGTCGTATTTCTTGGTCAGCTCTTCCAGCCGCTGCAAGGCATACTGCGGCTTGATGATCTTGCCTTCCTGCTTGAACTTCAGGCAGTCAACCTTGCGCCATTCGTTGATCTGACCCCACCATTTGGCCAGACCTTCCTTGTTGGTCTTGCGGCCACGGGCTTTCCAGACGTTCAGCAGGTCTTCCAAGACATGGGCGACATCACCCAGAATAGGGATATCGACCTTGATGACCTTGTTGATGGAGGATGCATCAATATCAATGTGGGCCTTGGTCGATCCGGGGCTGAAGGCATCCAGTCGGCCGGTGATGCGGTCGTCGAAACGCGCGCCGATGTTGATCATCAGATCGCAGTCATGCATGGCCATATTGGCCTCGTAGAGCCCGTGCATCCCCAGCATACCCAGCCAGTTCTCACCGGATGCGGGATAGGACCCCAGACCCATCAGGGTCGACGTGATCGGAAAACCGGTCGCGGCCACCAGTTCGCGCAACAACTGGCTGGCTGCGGGGCCAGAGTTGATGACACCGCCGCCGGTATAGAAGATCGGGCGCTTGGCCTTTTCCATGGCTGCGGCCAGTTCGGTGATCATTTCCATGTCACCCTTGACCTGCGGGTTATAGTGGGTCTCGACCTGCCGCGCCTCGGTATAGGTGCCGGTGGCAAACTGCACGTCCTTGGGGATGTCGATGACAACAGGGCCGGGGCGGCCGGATGTCGCGATATGGAAGGCTTCGTGCAGGATCGACGACAGCTTGTCGGTTTCTTTGACCAGCCAGTTGTGTTTCGTGCAGGGGCGGGTGATGCCCACGGTGTCGCATTCCTGAAACGCATCCGAACCGATCATGAAGGTCGGCACCTGACCGGTCAGCACGATGATCGGGATACTGTCCATCAGCGCATCGGTCAGACCGGTGACGGCATTTGTGGCACCGGGGCCGGATGTGACCAGCGCCACACCGGGTTTGCCGGTGGAGCGGGCATAGCCTTCGGCGGCGTGAACCGCACCTTGTTCATGGCGGACCAGAACATGCTTGATACTGTTTTGCTGGAAAATCTCGTCGTAAATCGGAAGGACGGCACCACCGGGATATCCAAACACGACGTCCACACCTTGATCTATCAAGGCTTGTACGACCATTTTTGCGCCCGTCATGGTTTTTGTCATCGGCTTCGCGTCCTTCGCGGTTTGGTTTCTTACAGTCACAAAAAAACCCCCGAGGCTGTCGGGGGCGCATGGGATCGTTATGGTCTTACCGTCACCGGCCCATGCGCGTTTTTCTTACAATTAGTACGACGTCAGTCATCGGGTTTCCTTTGTGTTGGGCGGTTCTAATCCGCTCAAACAGGGGGGTCAACCACTCAAGTGGAGAAAATGTCGTATCGGGACGATTTTTCGCAACTTTCTTTCATCAGCCCCTTTTGTGGGGTATTCAAAGATAACTGCGCCGCCTTGCGCGATTACGCCCTGCCATCGCGATCTGTGTGCCGAACAAAAGCAGATGGGCGGTGGCCAGGACTGCAGCCAGCACCACCCCATAGACGATGAGAATCTGCAGCATCGGGACTTGGAAATTCAGGTGCGGCAAATTGGCAATGATCAATGGCCCGTACCAGGAGACGAACGAAATCATGCCGGTTGTCACAAACAGGACTTTCTTGCGGAAGGGGACGCCATCAAGCATCGTGCGTCCGATTTGCCTGTACATGAAGGGCAGAACCGTCCGGTGAATGAACCAGCCATTGAGTGTCAGGATGCCGACGATCACGATCTTGGCCCAGATTTTTTCATTCTCCAGCTTGACCGGATCATTGAGCCAGTAAAACAGCAAGAAACCCAGTCCGGTCACCCAAAGCAGTTTCAGCCCAACGCCGACGAGATCGGAAAAGAAGACAAACATCTCCCATGTTTGTTGCGTCATTTCGCGGCCTAGAAAGAATCTGATGATCATCAGGTCAAGCAAGGTCGCAGCGCCAAGCCCCATGGACAGACCGATGAAATGAAATATCCGGATGACCCCGCGTGTCATCTGTTCGGGTTCGGTTGAAAGTGCGGTGAATAGCGCAGATAGTTCCAACAGGGTGCCCTTTAGTCGTTGGCTCGCCCCCGCAAACCTAAAGTGTCTGACAATTGGTGCGGCAAAGACTTTTTGGACCCGGCACGCATGGTCATTGACCGTATAAATTGTGCGGCTCGCAACGTCATGTTTTCATTTCGATAATCTCGGCAAAAATTGGCCGATCCTGCCCGAGAAATGGGTGTCAAAATGCGGGGAATCATACCCTTTGCGCAATGCGGGGCGAATTTCTGCAACAGAATTACGCAAGGTTGGTTTTGCCGGAAGACAATCGGTCTTGCCTGCCTGCGGCTTACATCGCGTATGTCAGACCCAGATAGGCGGCATAAGTCGCGATCATCAGCGCGCCGATGACGCGGCTCAGCCTACCAATGGACCAAAGGATCAAGACGAGCACGACTGTGATTGCGATGACAAAGGGTGTGTCGATCTGCAAAAACCGCGGATCCAGCGGGATCGGGGTCACAAGCGCAGTGATCCCCAGAATGCCCAACACGTTAAAGATATTCGATCCGATCACATTCCCCACAGCGATATCGCGCTCTCCCCGGATGATCGCCATGATTGTTGTCGCAAGTTCAGGCAAGGAGGTGCCGATCGCCACGATGCTCAGGCCGATCATGGCCTCGGATACACCAAACTGGCGCGCGATAATCGTCGCACTTTCCACCAGATAATGCGCCCCCGCCATGACAGCCGCCAACCCCAGCAGGGCGGTAAGGATACTGCGCAGCAAATTGCTGTTTGGGGGAAGGTCAACATCCACGTGCCCGGTGTCACGCAAGCTGATCGTCAGATAGATGATCAGAGCCGCAACCATCAGCAGACCTTCTATCAGGCCAACACTGCCTGACCAGAACAAGAGCGGCAGGATCACCGTGGCACCGGCCATCCAGAACAAGTCGCGCCTGCTGCTGGCAAAGTCGACTGTGACAGGGGTGATGACGGCCGCCAAACCAAGGATCAACAGAAGGTTGGCGATGTTTGATCCCACCACATTGCCGATTGCGATCCCGGGTTGCCCGCCGAGTGCTGCATTCAATGATACCAGAAGTTCCGGGGTCGAGGTGCCGAAACCCACAATGGTCAGGCCGATCACCATCGGCGACACGCCAAAGCGTAAAGCAATGCCGCTCGCCCCCCTGACCAGCCAGTCGCCGCCCAGAAAAAGCCCGACAAGCCCAAGGCACAAGATCAGATAGGTCAGCATGATAATCCCCGTTTCACCACAGTAGAGAAGCATGCAAGAACGCGCTTTCAAGGACGCGCGCGAAATATTCCCGCAAGCTGTCTGTTGTGGTGTGCTTTGTCTGACGGTCTGGTCTGATCCCCTGTGCAGGATTCAAAATTTCTTGGCCTTTTGGCGGTCGCGCAAGGCATAGCCATTTTCATTCAGGGGTTGGTTTGTGCCGTCCCATCCAAGCGCGCCAGAAATGCCAATCCGTCCGCACGATCATGCATGTCGTTTGCGCGCAGCATATGAAAGCGCGCCACCACGGGATCGGGACGCGCAAAGATACCCAGGGCGGCCATAACGCCCAGCAGGATATCGGCCTCTGCCCGGCTATCGAGCATGGCGGGCCAGGTCCCCCTGAATTTCGCGCGATAGAGTGCATCCTCTCCGAAAGCGTGGCTGGCAGCGGGGGCGCGGGCCGGTGGCGTGGCGCACGAGGCGGCATGATCCAATGCTTGCTGGATCACGCGATCACGAAACGGCAGTGCATTGGTGATAATGCCGGTGCGGATCTGAACGGGATCGGCGGTTTGCAAATCCTGCTCCGAGACTGATGTCAGAACGGTCCGGGCAAAGTGGCACTGGGCGTACCCCATGCCGGCCAGTGCAGCACGGTCAAGCCACTCCAGCCGCGTTGTCGGGTGTCCAAGCGCGTTAAGATGGGCCGCCAAGACATGCACGTTTCGTTCGCGCAGCATCTCCGCTAGCAGGACCGCAGCGCGGGGTTCTCCCGTGTCATGGACTGCAAGCAACACATCCGCGATACGACGCATCTCTGCGGCCCGTTCGGGACCATGATCATCGGGGTGCAAGTTGCGGATGCGGTCCCACATCTCTGCCCCATATTGCAGCATATAGTCGGGGTCGCCTGTGCGCGCTGCGGTTTCCAACAAGGAAAGTTGATAGGCAAGACGGTCCTCGACATAAGCATCACGATTAACAAACCGGAGCCGCGCTGCCAGCAGCGCCATCGAGTGGGGATCACCGGCCTCTACATTCTGTCTCAGCAGATCAATCTGACGGGCCACCAATGCGGGATCGGTGTTGAACCTGTGCGGGATCAAATGGGCGATGTTGTAGCGGGCTTGGATCAGGCCTTGGCTGGCGGCGTCCTCAAGCAACTGGTCGGCCCTTGCCCGCGCGCCAGAGGTGCGGGACCGCAACAAGATCACGGCCAGATTGTTTTGCGCGACAGGATCACCGGCGGCAGCGGCGGCCTCGAGAATCTCGATATCCAACGCCGGTGGAAACTGATCGCCAAAGGCCCCCTGAGATGCAGCGACAATACTGTCAGCAGACAGGTCCAAACCTGCCTCATCTTCGACGTCCGTGAGCATGGAGAGCACTGCAATCAGCGCCAGCAGCGCAGCGCCTGTCAGCAAAAGGAGATAGCCGGTTGTATTTTTCTCCATGATTTCAGGCCGGTTCGTCAGCTCACGTCATCGCCAATCTTGTCCCATGTCCGGGTATCAAAATCCTTGGCATCATGCCGCTCGCGCAGCTGACCCGCTGGCTCGCCCCATGAGCGGTTAACCATATTGCCACGCTTGTAAGCGGGCCGGTTCATCACGTCGTTCGCCCAACGGTTCACATGGGTATAGGACGCGACGTCAAGGAACTCTGCCGCATCATAGACCAGCCCTTTGACCAGTGCGCCGTACCATGGTGCAGTCGCCATATCCGCGATCGAATAGTCATCACCGCCAAGATAGCGAACGTCTTCCAACCGTTGATCCAGTACATCAAGCTGACGCTTGGCCTCCATGGCGAAACGATTGATCGGGTACTCGAACTTTTCGGGTGCATAGGCATAGAAATGGCCAAAGCCGCCGCCCAGATAGGGCGCAGAGCCTTGCAGCCAAAAAAGCCAGTTGAGGGTCTCTGTCCGTGCGGCGATGTCTTTGGGCAAGAATGCGCGAAACTTTTCGGCCAGATACAGCAGGATCGCGCCGCTCTCGAACACCCGCACGCCGGTTGATTTGTCGAACAGGGCAGGGATCTTGGAATTCGGGTTCACATCAACAAAGCCGCTGCTGAACTGTTCGCCTTCCTGGATGTTGATCAGCCATGCATCGTATTCAGCGCCATAGCCTGCGGCCAGCAACTCTTCGAGCATCACGGTCACTTTGACGCCATTGGGTGTCGCCAAGGAATGCAGTTGCAAGGGATGCTTGCCGACAGGCAGGTCCTTGTCATGGGTCGGGCCAGCGATCGGGCGATTGATATTGGCAAACCTTCCGCCACTTTCCGAGTCCCAGGTCCAGACTTTGGGCGGGGTATAGGTTGGCGTATCTGGCATAACGGCTCCGATCTTGCTTTGAGGTGGGCATGTTCCAATGTGGCCTGCTGATCGGTGGCTGCAACCGCAAAGACTCAAGAACATCAAAAAAAACGTCGATGAATCGCATGATGGCTCTGCTTTAGCTTTTTCAAAGGCAGTTGGGCGATGCGCAAGAGGACTTGCCGTGACGCCGGGAGTAGGGGCGCACTTCGCACCTTTGCACGCTGCGTGTTTCACAAATTGCGCAGCCCAAGGTTGTGGTGGGGCGCGCCGCTTGATCGCGCGCGCGGGTCCGACGCGCCATTTCCGCTGCGCAAGAATCGGTCGCCGTCGCAGGGTTCGACACGCTTTGCAGAGCGGATTTCCCAGAAAATTGCGCATATGCCCGAAAATTGGTCAAAAAACTTTACAATTTACGGCTTTTGTTGCAATTCAATATCTTTACCTTTTGCCCGACCACGTTAGTGTGGGCGAACTATTTTGGAAGGTCCATGCTCTGGGAGGAGCTGGGCAGAGTTACAACCGGGAGAAAACTATATGGATCGTCGTTCCTTTCTGAAGAATACAGCCATCGGTGGGTCGGCTGCGGCCGCAACCGCGCTGGCAGCACCAGCTTACGCGCAAGGTCGTCGTACATTGACCATGGTCACATCCGTGCCCGATGGTTTTGCGGTCTTTGATGACGCTGCTGTCAAATTCGTTGACTTGGTCAATGGGATGATGGACGGCGCGATCACGATCGAAAAGAAAGCAGCGGGCCAGTTGGTCGGCGCATTCGAAGTGTTCGACGCTGTGTCTTCGGGCCAGGCAGATGTCTATCACTCTGCTGACTACTACTTTGGCGGCCAGCACCCAGGCTACTACTTCTTCACTGCTGTGCCTTTTGGCGCAACCGGCGGCGAGATGATCAGCTGGTACCAGCATGGCGGCGGTAAGGAACTGCACGACGAGTTGGGCGAAATCTTCAACCTCAAATCATTCATGTGCGGCAACACAGGCCACCAGCCTGGCGGTTGGTTCAACAAAGAAATCAACTCGGCTGCCGACCTGCAGGGCCTGAAATTCCGCATGCCGGGTATCGGTGGTCTTGCGCTGGGTCGCACCGGTGCATCTGTCCAGAACATTCCGGGCGGCGAAATCTATCAGGCGCTGTCTTCGGGTGCCATCGACGGTGCAGAGTGGATCGGTCCATTCGCAGACGAGCGTCTTGGCTTCCAGGAAGTCTGTGAATTCTACTACACAGGTGGTTTCCACGAGCCGGGCTCTGTTCTGACAGCAGCGTTCAACCGCGACGTCTGGAACGAAATGACTCCAGCGCAGCAGCAGATCGCTGAAACTGCAGCAGCTGCAACACACCACTGGAGCCTCTCGCAATCCAACTACAACAACGGTGCGGCCCTTGAGCGCTTGAAGGCGCAGGGTACCAAGATCATGCAATTCCCGGACGATGTTTGGGATGCGTTCGGTCGGGCGTCCAAAGAATCGCTTGATGAATTCATGGGTGACGAGCTTTTCGCACGGATCCGCGAAAGCCAGGAAGCTGCGGCTGCGGCGACCTATGCCTGGACAAGCATCTCTGACAATGAATTCCAGCGTCAGCGCGCACGTTTCAACGCACTTTAAGGCATGAAAGTTGGCCGATCATTGGCCACATGATGCAGAATTTCCGGAGGCCCCGCTAATGGTGGGGCCCCTTGGACAATACCTGACAATCATCAACTCGGGGGACTGACCATGGGACTGGTCGAGGCATGGGGCGGTAACGCGTTCGGGTGGTTTTTTGCAAACCTGATCGAGGCCTTCTACAACTTCTTTTATGCGATCCTTAACCCCGGTGCGTGGCTGTCTTGGGTGCCTTCCATCAACGGCGCCTTGGAGACCGAGCAGAAAGAAGCCTTGATGCGCTTCATCTACTACGGTGCCTCTGTCGAATTTTTCTTTGTGACTCTCGCGATCTTTCTGGTGGTCACGATCATCGGGTTGATCTCCAACCGCTTTATGTGGGGCTGCGTACGCGGGCTTGAAGGTTTTGCAAATGTCGTGGGCCGTGTCGCCGCATGGGCGGGCTTGCTGATGGTGCTGCAACAGATTGTCATCATCTTCATGCAGCGGGTCTTTGCTGTGGCCGAAATCAGCGTGGGCTTTGGGGTGTCTTTCACCAAGGACGTCAGCTGGTGGTCCGAAGAACTGAAACTTTACAATGCCATGATCGTTTGTCTGTGCGCCGCCTACACATTCGTGCAGGGCGGTCATGTGCGCGTCGATCTGGTCTATTCCGCGGTCAGCTATCGCACCAAGCGCGTGATCGACATGTTCGGTTCCATTGTGTTCATGATCCCCGGCGCGATCATCATCTGGCTTTACGGCTGGTTCTTCCTGTGGCGGCACCTTGTGGTGCCAAACCCCTCGGCCTCCGAGACGCTGGACCGTTTGCTGAACAAAGCCCGCGCCCTGCGCTGGAACATCGAAACCATCGGGTTCTCGCCCAACGGCTTTAACGCCTATTTCCTCTTCAAGGTTCTGCTGGTGACATTTGCCTTGATGGTCATGTTGCAGGCGGTTGCTTTCTTCTATCGCTCTTATCTGGAGTGGAAAGAAGGGCCCGAGAGCGAAGGCAAATTCCTTGATAAAGACAAGCTTGGCGATGCGACTGCCGAACTTGTCGCAGACATCCACTAGATTAGGGCGGTAAAGATATGCTTTTCGGAATAGATGGCATCGAAATCGGTATTCTTATCGTATTTCTGACGCTCTTTGCGGGCATCCTTTCAGGGTTCCCCGTTGCATTCGCGATCATGGGGTCTGCCGTGATTTCCTTCGCGATCATCGCGGGACTGGATAGCGCGGGTCTGTTGATCCACGCCGCTGTGGACCAAGGCTCCGCAGAGTTCCGGGATCTGGTGAACAGCGGGGTCCGACCAGAGGCCATATCTGTCTTCCGATACCCCGAATTGCCACGCTATGAGGGGCCACTCTTCCCCAATGGCTGGGAAGTCGCATTGGACCGCAACATCGGCTTCATGGTAAACCGGATGAACGAGCGGGTTCTGGCAGGCCAGTCGATCGAGACGCTGCTTGCCGTGTTGATGTTCGTCATGATGGGCATCGTGCTAGAGCGTTCGCGCATCGCCGACGAACTGCTGACATCCATGGCCAAAGTCTTTGGCCCGCTGCCCGGTGGTCTGGCTGTTTCCATCGTGATCGTGGGCGCATTTCTTGCCGCCTCGACCGGGATCGTCGGTGCGACGGTTGTGACGATGGGTCTGCTGGCGCTTCCGACGATGCTCAAGAACGGCTATTCGCCGGAACTGTCGACAGGTGTGATTGCCGCCTCTGGTACCTTGGGGCAGATCATTCCGCCTTCCATCGTGATCGTTCTGCTGGGGACATTGGCCGGTGACATCTATTCCGCAGCGCAGGAAAACCGCGCGCAACTGGCAGGCTGTACCGATGCGCTGACCTATCTGGGGTCTCCGGCGGTTCTGTCCGTGGGTACGTTGTTTCAGGCCGCATTGCTTCCGGGTATCCTGCTTGCCGTTCTCTATGGCGGCTATGCGTTTGTTTTCGCGCTGATCAACCCGAGCAAAGCACCACCCGTGCAGTTTGCCGATAGTGCAGGCCGTGAAGTCATCACCCGCAACGAAGGCCTTACATGGTTGCTTGCCGTGCCTGTGGCGATCATTGGTCTGGCCATCGGCATGGGACAGGTCAACCTTCTTGGGTCCCAATCTGTCATCGTCAACAGCTTTACCGACGCAAGCGAGAACGCATCTTTGCGCACGCGGGTTGGCGAAGAATGTCAGGCGTCGATGATCGAACTGCACGGCATCGAGGCATGGGAAACCGCTGTGGCGCAGCAGGCGGCCATCGAAGAATCCGGCGGTGCCACCGCATCGCGCGAATTGAGCCCCGAAGAGCGTGCGGCACTTGTCGTGCAAGCCGTGAATGACGCGCCTCCGATCGGGACGGGCATTGCGGTGCTTGCCGTGATGCTGGGCGTGATGCTGGCGCTGGCACGGGGTGTGGCGCCAAGCGCCGATCATCGCCCGCTGATCCTTGGTGCGGTCGGTGTCGGTTTGGTGCTTTTGGCGGATATCATCTTTATCTCGCCTTTGACGACGCCGGGCACCACCACGCTGATTCTGTTGATCCCCTTGGCGGTCACCTATCTGGGGGTTCGCCCCGCCGTGAGGTATCTGGCCCAGAACGAGATTCTGCGCGTGGTCTTCCCGCCACTGGTCTTGATCGTTGCGGTGCTGGGATCGATCCTGGGCGGTATCACAAACCCAACGCCAGCCGCAGCCCTGGGTGCAGGCGGTGCGATCCTTCTTGCAGCCTATCGCAAGCGCAAGGATCAGGGCCTCTCGGGCCGCATCGTCGTGCTGACAGCTTTGGCGATTGTGGTGATGCTGGTCATCGGTGGCAATTTCGACCTGCGCCTTGGCCAAGAAGTGGTGCTGTTCGAAAACCGCCTTGCCTATCTGGTGGCCTTTGGCAGCTTCCTGTTTGCGATGTTCGGCTTGCTCTGGTCATGCTGGATCTTGATCGCCGGTGGCGTTCTGGCACCGGTGGTCCGCGAGACAGCAAAGGTCACCTCGATGGTCTTTACCATCCTGATCGGCTCGCAACTGCTGAACCTTGTGCTGATCTCCTTCGGTGGTGAACACTATATCCAGCAGTTCCTGCGGTCGTTCGACAATGAATGGACCGTGTTCTTGCTGGTCATGCTGGTGCTCTTCGTGCTGGGCTTTGTGCTCGACTTCCTCGAGATCATCTACATCGTGATCCCGATTGTGGGGCCGGTGATCTATGGCGGGACCTTTGACCCCAAGTGGGTCACGATCATGATTGCGGTGAACCTGCAAACCTCGTTCCTGACACCGCCCTTCGGCTTTGCGCTGTTCTATCTGCGCGGTGTTGCGCCCAAGTCGATCACGACAGGGCAGATCTATCGTGGTGTGATGCCGTTCATCGGTATTCAGGTGGGCGCGCTGTTGTTGCTGGCTTTCTTCCCAAGCGTCGTGACCATCGTCCCGAACCTTTTGAACTAAGGGCCAACCCATACAAACACAAAGGGCGGCATCGCAGGTGCCGCCCTTTTGCGTTTGTGGCATTTCGCTGCGCGCTAATTGCGCCCGTCAGGCAGATGAATGCGGGCCACTTGCTCTGCGATCGGATCGGTCGAGAGCGGATGCACATCCGCACGATAGTCGGACGGATTGCCCAGCGCTGTCCAACATCCGTCGCGGTAGACTTCCAGGCCCTGAAACTTGGCCTTATAGCCCATCTTGGGGCTGCCCGGCACCCAATAGCCAAGATAGACGTAAGGCAGACCGAGTTCCTGCGCGATCTTGATGTGGTCAAGAATGACATATGTGCCCAGCGATAGTCTTTCCAAGGCGGGATCGAAGAAGGAATAAACCATCGATAGCCCATCATCGAGGATATCGGTCAGACAGACAGCATTGAGATCCGCGCCCTCGCTATATTCAATCAGGCGGGACCGGATCGGCGTTTCTTCGACCATCGCGGCAAATTCGAACATATCCATATCCGCCATGCCGCCGGTGGCGTGACGCCCGTCAAGGTATTCGCGAAAGAGCGTATATTGTTCTTCTGTCGCCCAGGGCGATGTGGCGCGGCGGCTCAGATGTGCGGCCCGCTTTTCAACCCGTCGTTGGCTGCGGCTGGGCGCGAAGTTCGCAACATTGATGCGGGCGGACATGCAGGCCGAGCATTCAGCGCAGGACGGGCGGTAAAGGACATTCTGCGACCGGCGGAACCCCTGTTTTGACAGCGAGTCATTCAGTTTCGTCGCCATATCGCCCTGCAGGGCCGTGAACAGCTTACGCTCCATCCTGCCCTCAAGATAAGGGCAGGGCTGCGGTGCGGTTACATAGAACTGTGGAGCAATGGGCAGGGTGTGGCGCATGGAACAATCCGACATGTTTGGCAAAGCTTAACAATCGATTCACTATACGCCAAGCCCTCGGATGTCGCAGGGTTAACCTTGACCGGATCAGCGCAGGCTGTTGATGGCGACAGTGCCCAAAAGCGTGTCTGTCAGGCCTTGGCCGCGCGCTGTGACCAGCATCAGAATGACCGAGATCAGTTGCAGCGGAAAGATCGCGACACTGACCGTGTAGCCCAGCGTATGCGCCAGCGCCAAACCAGAGGAGAGCGGCGCGCCATGGTGATCGCGCAGGCTGACACCGACAAGGCGCATGCCCCATGTGGCAGAGCCGCCCGCGATTGTGAACCAGCGATAGATGAAGCCCACGACCAGCATCAGAAAGGGAAAGAAAAAGATGCCGGTGAATGCGGTAAAGGGCAAAACCAAAGCACACAGGAACGCAATAAGCATCATGTCAAAGACCCATGCGATCCCGCGCTTGAGCGGTACGCCATCGTAAAGAAAGGGGTCATTGCCGGAAAGATAAACTGTGTCGGACATGGGATCGGTCTTTTCTGATCATACAGGAAAAGGGCAGGTGGCCCCCGGGGCAAGGGCCACCTGCACGGCGCTACGACTTAGGCAGTCGCGGGGCCGGTATTGGTGTTGTCGTCTTCGGTCATCTTGGCACGGTCGTCCATGAACTGGTCGAACTCGGCCTTGTCCTTGGCATCGCGCAGACGCTTGAGGAAGGCCTCAAAATTGTCCTGCTCTTCTTCCAGACGGCGCAGGGTTTCGGCCCTGTAGGCGTCAAATGCGCTATTGCCCGATGACTTGCCCATGTGGCGGTCGCGACGGTGGGACATTGATTTGCAAGAAGAATTGAACATGCGTTTGCTCCAGATCATGTAAGCAAGAAGGGCGAGGCCGATTGGCCAGAAGATGATAAAGCTGACAACCATGGCGGCGATCCAAGCGCCTTTACCACGTTCATCGAGCCAAGACTCAGCGCGGGCAAAAAACCCGGGGCGATGATCCATTGCCATCGGAGAATGGGTGGTGGCGGTATTCATGGCTGGTTCCTCGTATCTGTTAGAGTTGATGTGAATGCTTTTCACATGACAGATATCGGAAGGGCAGGTCGATCCTTCAAGGGATAATGTGAATGTTTTTTACATTTACTTTTAAAGTCACGTAAAATCAGCAGGTTGGGCGTCGGAAATTCTGATCAGAACCTGCGGATTGATCGGAAAAATATGCCGCGGCGTGCCAGCAGCGGCGAAAATCACGTCAAATTCACGCAATCTGGGGTCAAAAAACGCGCGGATCGGATGCAGATGCCCGATCGGAGCAACACCGCCGATGGCAAAACCGGTTTGGCTGCGGATCAAGGCGGCATCTGCCTTGCCCAATGGTTCACCCGCCAATGCACTTGCCTTTGCGGCGTCCACCTGATTGCCGCCAGCGGTGACGAACAGGATGGCCCTACCAGATGTTTCCCCGCAAAATATGACCGATTTTGCGATCTGGTCCAGGGCGCAGCCCGCCGCATCCGCCGCCTGCTGGGCCGTGCGCGTCTCGGGGCCCAATTCCAGGGGCGTGATGTCCAGACCCGCAGCACCCAAGGCCTGCATCACACGTTTGAGACTTTTGCTCATGATGGTCATGTCCTTTTTGGTTCACTTTACGCAAGCGCCCCGCATTGACCAGACCGCAAGTCGGGATCACTGTGCTTTCATGTCTTTTGCCAAGCGCCTGACGCGCCACCCTTTCCCTTTTGATCCTACGCGCGGACAGGATGTTGCAGCGCAGCTTACCGGCCTGCCTGCGGTGCTGGCACCGCTTGTTGTCGGTGCGGCGGGGTGCAGCCCCTATCTGGCAGACCTGCTGCGCCGCGAAAGCGATTGGATATTGGCGGCCTTTGATGATCCCGAAGCGGCTGTGGCAACCCTGATGTCAGAGATCCCGCAGGTCGCATTGGATGACCTGCCTCTGACCTTGCGCACCTGCAAGCGACGGATTGCTCTGCTGACCGGTCTTGCCGATCTGGGCGGTGTCTGGCCGCTTGAAACCGTCACACAGGTCCTGACCGATTTTGCCGATGCAGCCGTGCAAGCAGCCATCACAACGCTGGTTGCAGCAGAGGTCGCGCGCGGCAAGTTACCCGCAGGCGGTGACCCCGCCGAGGCTGGCGGCATGGTCGTTCTCGCCATGGGCAAGATGGGGGCGGGCGAGCTGAACTATTCCTCCGATATCGACCTGATTTGCCTCTTTGACGAAACCCGCTTTGATCCCGAAAACTATCACGACGTGCGCGCAGCCTTTATCCGCGTCACCCGCAAGATGACGGCGATCCTGTCGGATCAGCGCGAGGGGGGCTATGTGTTCCGGACCGATCTGCGTCTACGCCCCGATGCCTCGGTTACGCCTGTCTGTCTTTCGATGGAAGCGGCCGAACGCTATTACGAAAGCGTGGGGCGCACATGGGAACGGGCCGCCTATATCAAGGCGCGGGTCTGCGCGGGCGACCAGCAGGCCGGTGCGCGGTTCTTGCAAACTTTGCGCCCTTTCGTGTGGCGCAAGCATCTGGATTTCGCAGCGATCCAGGATGCCCATGACATGCGCTTGAAAATCCGCGACCACAAAGGTCTGCATGGACCACTGGTGCTGGAGGGGCACAACATCAAACTGGGGCGCGGGGGTATCCGCGAGATCGAGTTTTTCACGCAGACCCGCCAGTTGATCGCAGGCGGGCGCGATACGTCGCTGCGCCCACGCACCACCAAAGACGGACTGGCGCAACTGGCCAAGGCCGGTTGGGTGCCAGAGGACACCGCCGCGCTGCTTTACGGCCACTACCGCTATCACCGCGAGGTCGAGCATCGGTTGCAGATGATCAATGATGCGCAAACCCAGACCCTGCCCACAGATGCAACCGGGTTTGCGCGCCTTGCCGCCTTTACGGGGCAGGATGTGGCTGTGTTGCGCGCCGATCTTGCCGCCCGCATCGAAGAGGTGCATGCCCTGACCGAAGGCTTCTTTGCCCCCGACGCCCCGGCGGAACCGGTGACGACAGACTGGGGTACGGATGTCGTCGCGCGATGGCACAGCTATCCCGCGCTGCGGTCCGAACGCGCGACAAAAATTTTCGAGCGACTCAAGCCGGAAATCATGGCGCGGCTACACGAGGCAGTGAAACCCGATGAAGCGCTCGCGCAGTTCGATGGATTTCTGGCAGGTCTGCCTGCGGGCGTACAGCTTTTCTCGATGTTCGAAGCCAATCCGCAACTGACGCAGCTGATCGTGGATATCTGTGCGACCGCCCCCGCCTTGGCGCAATACCTGTCGCGCAATGCCAGCGTGCTGGATGCGGTGATCGGCGGCGCGTTCTTTGCCCCCTGGCCCGGTCTTGCGTCGCTGACGGCGACCTTGGCCCAGCAGCTTGGCCGGGTTGACGATTACGAGGGACAATTGCTGACAGCACGGCGGTGGGCCAAGGAATGGCATTTCCGCATCGGGGTCCATTATCTGCGTGGGATCATCAATTCGGATCAAGCTGGCATATGTTATGCCGATCTGGCAGAGGCGGTTGTGGCAGGGCTTTGGCCGGCCATCACAGCCGAATTTGCGCGCAAACACGGGCCGATGCCCGGCCGCGGCGGGGCTGTGGTTGCGATGGGCTCGCTTGGCGCAGCCCGGTTGACGGCCACCTCTGATCTTGACCTGATCATGATCTATGACGCGGCAGGGGCAGAGAGTTCGGACGGGCACAGGCCCCTGCCGACCCGCAGCTATTTCGCGCGGTTGACGCAGGCGCTTGTCACCGCGCTCAGCGCCCCGATGGCCGAAGGGCGGCTTTACGAGGTGGATATGCGGCTGCGCCCGTCCGGCAGGCAAGGTCCGGTCGCGACGGCCTTGGCGGCGTTTCAGGATTATCAGCAAAATGAGGCATGGACATGGGAACATCTGGCCCAGACACGTGCGCGCACGGTTGCGGGGGACGCGGGGCTTTGCGCTGAAATCGAGGAATTTCGCCAGCAACTGCTGGCGCGGAAGGCATCTGGCCCAACGGTGCTTGCCGATGTGGCAGAGATGCGCGCCCGGATTGCAGCGGCGAAAACATCGGCCGCAGTCTGGGATGCCAAAATCGGGCCGGGCCGATTGCAGGATATCGAGCTTTTTGCACAGACTGTCGCGTTGCGCAGCGGTTCCGCAGAACGCGACCTGCCCGCACAATTGCAGGCGGGCGTCGTGAATGGATGGCTTGATGCCGCAGATGCGCGTGCGCTGGAACAGGCCGCGGGGCTTTTCTGGAAGCTGCAGACAGCGGCCCGTTTTCTGACTGGCGCAGACGTGGATTTGGACACTCTTGCAGAAGGTGCCAAAAGATTGATCCTCAGAGAAACCACATGCACGACGGTTGACGCGCTCAAAATACGCCTTCACGACGCTGAACAAAAAGCGCAAAACATCATCATTCATACTCTGGAGCCCCAATGACACAGGCGACATTCTTTGATCCCAAGGGTTTGATGCGCGATGCATTTGCCATTGACGGGATCAGTGCCCCCGAGTGCCGGAGTATCTTTCTGGATTGGGCACTGGGCATACCGGCAGACCTGAATACGCCGGATGAAGCGCGCAAGGTGCTGGCACATTACGCGCCGTTGCATGTTGACGGACACCCGATGCTTGAAACGCTGCAAGGCGCCTTGCAAGAGAGCGGCCCGGCACGGCGCAGGGGCGGACGTCAGGGCCGGTTATCAGGGAGTCCTGAAAGCTCCGAAAGCGCCGAAAGCCCGGACTAAAGTTGCGGGGCGAAAAACCGCGGGGTTGTCAGGCCTGAACCTGCGCTTGCAAAGCCGCGCGGGCGTGTTTGGGCATTGCGCGCAAAGGGGGTGAACCTGCCCTGTTCATGACGCCGGTCGACAGGGCAACCGCCATGACACGCTCAAAGAATGCCTTTGCGATTGATGGGCGCAGGTTCAAAAATCCTCCCAAACTGGATCAGCCCCGCCGGTGCCAGTTGCAAACCGGCCAACGGGCGCCGTGGGTGCCTGCGGTTTCCGATGGGTTTGCGCAATCGCGATCTCCAGGGCGTCTGCCGGTTTTGGGGCAACTGAACGAGAGTTGGGCACCCCTGCGACTTTGAAATGGCGGATCATATCACCAAGCTTCCGTGTCTCTGCATTGAGCGCTTCCCCACGTGACATCGAGTCTTGGACCATTGCGGCATTCTGCTGTGTCACCTGATCAAGCTGGTTCACACCGATGTTGATTTCGGACAATCCAATGGCCTGCTCTTCCGCGCTACTTGCAATTTGCGATGTCATTGCGGAAATCGCATTGACCTGGACGATGATCTCCGAAAGCGCTGTGCCGGCATTTCCCACCAATTGGGTGCCTTGCGCGACATGGCGCGAACTATTGGCGATCAGTTGCGAGATTTCTTTCGCAGCCTCTGCAGAGCGTTGCGCCAAAGCCCGCACTTCCGATGCCACAACCGCAAAGCCCCTGCCGGATTCGCCCGCGCGAGCGGCTTCGACCCCGGCGTTGAGTGCCAAAAGGTTGGTCTGAAACGCGATATCGTCGATCACGCCGATGACCTGTGTGATCTGTTTTGATGACTTTTCAATAGCGCCCATTGCGCTCACAGCTTGTGCAACGATTTCGCCGTTCTTGGTCGCTTCTGCACGGGCTTTGCTGACAGAGCTGTCAACGGATTTGGCATGTTCTGCGGCCGAACGTACGCTGGCGGTCAGTTCGTCCAATGCGGCGGCAGTTTGTTCAAGTGTCGCGGCTTGGTTTTCGGTCCGCTGCGAAAGTTCGGTCGTGGCCGCGTTCGTGTCCGAGGTCGTTCCGGCGATGGTTGCTGATGTTTCCTTCACCTTGGTGATGGCGACATGCAGCGCTTGAACCGCATCGTTGAAGTTCTGGCGCAGCTCTTCGTATTCGGGCGCAAAATGCTGTGTGATCTTTGCGGTCAAATCGCCCTCGGCCAGTTGCGCAAGCTCCCGTTGCATTGTCGCGACAACACGATCCTGCTCTGCCCGGATCTTTGCGCGTTCTTCTGAAGCTGCGGCGCGTTCGATCTGCGCCTGCTGGAACACCTTCAGCGCACGCGCCATGCGACCCAACTCGTGTTCATAGGCCGTCCCGGTGATGTCCATCGCGTTGTCCCCCGCCGCGAGCCGATCCGTCGTCTCGGCGAGCCGCGCGACAGAGCGCGAAATCCAGCGTCCGATCACCACCGCAGACAGGACGGCCGCCAGCGTGGCCAGCAAACCAACGACAGGTATGACAACATTCAGACGCTCTACGACAACGCGACCTTGGGCCCCGATGATGCCTTGCCGATCTGAAATTTCCTCGGCAACACTGTCCAATCCAGCTTGCACATCAGGGCCGATCTTATCCAACTGATCCCGTTGGATGCGCAAAGCAGCGGACTGCGCTTGCGCGTAAGAGTCCAGAATGGCGGGGAAACCATCCATCAGACTTTGCAAAGCATTGATCTGGGTTGTCATGGTGCCGGGCGGGTTCAATGCAGAGAGCTGACCGAACGCCCGCTCGAACGTTGCAAACTCGGATGAAAAGGACTCAAGGTCTGCCGGATCGTTGCTCAGGATGAATTGTTTGCTTTGCACGATCGCGGTCAAGGAAGACTGCAGGGCGCGGCCTGCTGCCGACACGACAGCAGGGTTTCCATTCTGCAACGCTGCTGCAAAAATGCCGTTGACGGAGGTTTCGATCTCATCACTCAGAACCATAAATTCAAGGTGCCGCTCTTGTGCCCGCACAAGATGATCGGCCATTTGATTGAAGTGATTTCTGTACTGGCCTGACAGATCAACGAGATCCTGAACCTCTGCCAATCGTGCAGGGTCCATTGCAAATGCCTGCATGAAAACCGTGCCGTTCACGACCTCGTCAATATTGGCGTTTACTTCGCGCCGGATCGCGGGATCGGGATTGCGCAGATAGGCCAAGGCGGCGATGCGCGCCTCAAAAACATCTTCCATGAAGGCATTGATCGCAACAGACTGGCGCGAGATATCGCTATATTCAGAATATCCCGTGCCCAAAGCACCGACCGACCGCTGCGAAAACACGGCCAAGCCAACCAACATGAGGGTCAGGATCAGAAAACCACTGTTGATGCGCCGCGCGATCGGCCATGAGTCCAGCATGGGCTACTCCTCTATCTCGTCGGAGCAACCTTTAGGCATCAAGTGCTAACGCGGCATGAATCCGCTTCGCATTTCTGACAACGGGCTGATTATATTACGAGAGTGCGGCCGCTTCTTTTGCCAGAGCAGTGATTCCGGCCCAATCGCCTGCCAGAACCAACTCTTTCGGGGCGACCCATGATCCACCGACGCAGAGCGTATTGCTCAGGGCCAGATAGTCCCCTGCGTTGCGCAGGCTCACGCCACCTGTGGGGCAGAATTTGACCTGCGGAATCGGTGCGCCGATGGCTTTGAGCGCAGGTACGCCGCCGTTCGCCTCGGCGGGGAAGAATTTTTGCACCGTATAGCCCCGTTCCAGCAACCGCATCGCCTCTGAGGCGGTCGCAGTACCCGGCAAAAGCGGCAGGTCGTTGGCTTCACAGGCGTCCAGCAGGCGGTCGGTCGCTCCGGGCGACACGCCAAAGGTCGCCCCTGCGGCCTTGGCGTCTTCGACGTCTTTGGGGGTCAGTAATGTGCCCGCACCCACAACGCCGCCAGGAACGGACGCCATCTCGCGGATTGCATCCAATGCGGCGGGGGTGCGGAGTGTCACTTCCAGCGCGGGCAATCCGCCAGCGATCAGCGCGCGGGCCAGATCGGCAGCGATGCTGGCATCGTCGATGACCAGAACGGGGACAACCGGCGCCAGCAGGCAGACTTTGGCAGCGGCGGCAGAGGCTTCTTGTGGGGTCATTTTGTATTCCTTCGGGACGTGCGCGGGGCCTGCATGATTGCCTCGGGCAAAAGTGTAGATGAACAAAGACAGGCTGGGTCAGACGACGACCCCGGCACCCTCTGCAGCAAGGCCGACATTTCGGCGGAAAACCTCGAAAAGCTCGCGCCCGACGCCGGTACCATTGCCGCTTAGATCGGCAGTGGCGGGGGGGCGGGTGCTCAGATCAACGCCTACCACTTCGATGGTGCCTGTGGTGGCATCAAGGCGGATGATATCGCCATCGCGTACCATTGCGATCGGGCCATGATCAGCAGCTTCGGGGCAGACATGGATCGCTGAGGGTACTTTGCCGGATGCGCCGGACATGCGCCCGTCAGTCACCAAGGCGACTTTCAGGCCGCGATCCTGCAGCACGGCCATCGTGGGGGTCAGGCCGTGCAACTCGGGCATCCCGTTGGATTTCGGTCCTTGAAAGCGCACGACAATCACGGTGTCTTGGGTGAATTCACCGGCCTTGAATGCGTCTTTCACGGCCTCTTGGGTGTGAAACACGCGGGCAGGGGCCTCGATGATATGCCGCTCCGGAGCAACGGCAGAGGTCTTGATCACGCCGCGCCCGAGGTTGCCGGAGAGCTGCACAAGCCCGCCTTGGGGCTGGAACGGATTGCTGGCGGGGCGCAGTATTTTCTCGTTGAGGGATTTGCCCGCGCCGGGGGCATAACTGACACGCCCATCCACCAGTTTGGGTTCTTGGGTGTAAAGTGCGAGCCCGTCGCCTGCGACAGTCTTGGTATCGTCATGCAAGAGGCCTGCGTTCAAAAGCTCGCCGATCATAAAGCCCAGGCCGCCAGCAGCGTGGAAATGGTTCACATCGGCCAGTCCGTTCGGATAGACCTTGGCCATCAAAGGGGTCACCGCTGACAGATCGCTGAAGTCTTGCAGATCAAGCATGATACCTGCGGCCTTGGCCATGGCAGGCAGGTGGATGACCAGATTGGTGGACCCGCCCGTGGCCATCAGGCCCACGATCCCGTTCACAAAGGCCCGCTCGTCGAGGATATCGCAAACAGGGCGGTAATCATTGCCAAGGGCGGTGATTTCCAATGCCCGTTCGGTTGCGGCGGTGGTCAGGGCATCACGCAGCGGGGTGCCCGGATTGACAAAGGACGCGCCGGGCAGGTGCAGACCCATAAATTCCATCAGCATCTGGTTGGTATTGGCTGTGCCGTAGAATGTGCAGGTGCCGGGACCGTGATAGCTGGCCATTTCGGCCGCCATAAGTTCCTCGCGGCCGATATTGCCTTTTGCGAACTCCTGGCGGACGCGGGCCTTTTCGTCATTGGGCAAGCCAGAGACCATCGGGCCTGCGGGCATAAAGATGCCGGGGATATAGCCAAAGGTTGCGGCAGCCATTACCAGACCGGGCACGATCTTGTCACAGACACCCAGGTAGACGGCGGAATCAAAGACGTTGTGCGACAGGCCCACACCGGCCGCCAGCGCGATCACATCGCGGGAAAACAAGGACAGCTCCATCCCGGTCTGGCCTTGGGTCACACCGTCACACATGGCAGGCACACCGCCAGCAACCTGAGCTGTCCCGCCAGCGGCACGGGCGGCGGCGCGGATCATGTCAGGGTAGGTTTCAAAGGGCTGGTGGGCCGAGAGCATGTCATTATAGGCAGTGATAATGCCGATATTGGGAGTGTGGGCGTCGGTCAGCGCGTCTTTGTCGGCACCCATCGCGGCATAGGCGTGGGCTTGGTTTCCGCAGGTCAAATGCGCGCGGCGCGGCCCTTCGGCGGCAGCGCGGGCCATCGTGTCCAGATACTTCTGGCGCGGGCCTTCGGAACGGGCGCGAATACGGTCGGTGACGGCAGCGATGGTGGGATGCAGCGGCATGGCGTCCTCATGGTTTTGGATTTTGACCGCGCTATACCATGATCTGTTAGCGCTAACAAGAGGCGGCGGTGCGACAGAAAATACCTGACAGCGGGTGAAGAGGGGGTGTTATCAAGTGCAAGATCGCATGCTAGAGAAGCTGCAGGATGAAGAGCAGTGGTTAAGATGATGCATAGAAGAACCTTTTTTTCGGCGGCCCTTTTGCTGGGTCTGGCGGGCTGTGGTGTGCCCTTGACACAGCGCTCTGCACCGCGACCTGTGATGGCGCGGTCCTATGACTTGCGGGTGTTCCGCTTTCAGGCGCTTCCCGACCTGACCGTCTCCGAGAGCGAATCTCTTTATCCGACCGCTGATATCGTTTGGCGTGGGGACCCTTCGGGGCCACGCATCACCCAAATCGGGGATATGTTTGAAGAGGCCGCCGATCGCAGTCGTGGCGTGTTGTCAGGCCGGACTCCCGTTGATGTGGAGGTCACGCTGGTCCGCTTTCATGGTGTGACCAACCGCACGCGTTACTCGGTGGGCGGCGTCTATAATGTGGTCTTTGATCTGACCGTCCGGGACGCCAGTACAGGTGCGGTGATCGAACCGCCCCGCCGCATCGTCGGCAACCTTGATGCGCCTGGCGGTGAAGAGGCGGTGCGGCTTGAAGAGCGGGGGCAGACCGAAAGAGTGCGGGTGACCGATTTCCTGACCAGCCTCTTGCGCGCGCAACTGGTCTAGGCAATCTGCACGCGGCACCTTTCAACGCGCGACGCGACCGGATAAGAGCCCAGCATGACAGATATCACACCCCCCAGCATGCCCGTCGTGCGCCTGATCCCCAAAGCCGAAGCCCGCGCGATCCGCCACGGCTTTCCTTGGGTTTACGCCAATGAACTGGTCACAGACCGCCGCACCCGCAATATGACACCGGGCAGCCTTGCCTTGCTCGAAGATGCCAGCCGGACGCCGATGGGCGTTGTCGCGGTGAACCCCGCGTCCAAAATCATCTGCCGGATGCTGGATCAGGATCCGCAAGCGGTGATTGACGAGGCCTGGTTTGCAGCAAGGCTGACGCGGGCTCTGGCGCATCGCGCGCGGCTTTATGATGCCCCGTTCTACCGTCTGGTCCATGCCGAAGCGGACGGGTTACCCGGCGTGGTGATCGACCGTTTCGGTGATGTGGCGGTCATCCAGCCCAATGCGGCTTGGGCCGATGCGCTGATCGGGCCGATGGTTGCGGCCTTGCAGGCGGTGACAGGTGTCACGACCGTCGTGATGAACGGCACCGGACGGGCGCGCAGTCTGGAAGGGCTGGAAGAACGGACAGAGGTTCTGGTCGGCACGGCCCCGACCGATCCGGTACCGGTTCCGATGAATGGTGCGATCTATATGGCCGACGTGATGGGCGGTCAGAAAACCGGCCTGTTCTTTGACCAAAGGCCCAATCATGCCTTTGTGGCTGGGTTGTCCAGAAACGCGCGCGTGCTGGAT
This sequence comes from Yoonia sp., assembly GCF_030731595.1. GTDB lineage: Bacteria > Pseudomonadota > Alphaproteobacteria > Rhodobacterales > Rhodobacteraceae > Yoonia. The sequence continues at coordinate 8,013 of NZ_JANQTS010000129.1, read as the reverse complement.
GTGTTTTCCCATGTCGGCGGCTTTGGGCTGGCGGCATTGGCGGCTGGTGCCACGTCGACTTTGGCAGTGGACGGCTCTGCTCCGGCGTTGGAACTGGCCGCGCAAGGGGCAGCGGCCATGGGTGCTGCGGCGCGGTTGGAGACGCGCAAGGGCGATGCCTTTGATGTGCTGACAGCACTGGCCGAAGAAAATGAAACTTTTGATGTTGTGGTCTGTGACCCGCCCGCCTTTGCACCTTCAAAGGCCACATTGGATGCGGGGCTGCGGGCCTATGAGCGGGTCGCACGGCTGGCGGCACCCTTGGTGGCCGATGGGGGCTATCTGGTGCTGTGTTCCTGCTCGCATGCGGCGGATCTGACCAAATTCCGCAACGCCTGTTCACGCGGGATCGGGCGGGGCGGCAGGCGGGGGCAGATCGTCTTTACCGGTTTTGCCGGGCCGGACCATCCGCTGATGCCGCATCTGGCGGAAAGCGGCTATCTCAAGGTGCTTGTTTACCGCCTATGAGGGTGATGATCGACGCTTGCGTGCTCTACCCCACGGTGATGCGCGAAGTGGTGCTGGGCTGCGCCAAGCTGGGCCTGTTCGAGGCGCGGTGGTCGGCGCGGATCCTGGAGGAATGGGCGCGGGCGGCGGGCAAGCTGGGACCAACCGAAGAGGTCTGGGCGCGCGGTGAGATTGCTGCTTTGGCGGCGAATTTTCCCAAAGCGCTGGTGCGATACGACACGGCAATGGAGGCGCGTTACTGGCTGCCGGACCCTGCCGATATCCATGTGCTGACAGCAGCGGTTGTCGGGTCCTGTGACGGGATATTGACGATGAACGCAAAGGATTTCCCCAAGAACATTCTGGGCGAAGAGGCGCTCTTGCGGTGGGACCCTGACGGGTTCGCACTCTTGCTGCTGGACGAAGCCCCTGATGCCGTCAAAGCCGTCGCGGAGCGCATCTTGGCCGAAGCGAACAGACTGTCAGAGCAACCGTGGACGATGCGCGCCTTGATGAAAAAGGCACGGATGCCACGGTTTGGCAAAGCACTGGAGAACAATCCTATCTAGGATTTTTCCAAAATTCTTCGGCGAAGAATTCTCTACTTCACAGCCCATTTTGCTTCGTTCGCCTCGATTGCGGCGATGCGCTGCGGCGTTTTGGGGTGGCTGAGCATCCATGCAGGCGTGGCGGCCCCACGCGCGCCTGTCAGTGTTTCCAGCTTCTTGAACAGCGATTTCTGCGGCCCGGTCCCGATCCCTGCCTTGACCAGCAGGGCAGAGGCATAGGCATCGGCCTCGAACTCGTCTTTACGGGATAAACCGGCGGCCAGCAGGCTCATCAAAGCCCCCGCAATCCAGGGGCCGACACCGGGAATAAAGCGGTTCAGGATCATCGCCAGCGCCGTGCGCATTGCATTCTGCCCCGAAAAATCAATCATCCGGCGGCGAGAATGGCCCAAGGCCACATGCCCCAACTCATGCGCGATCACTGTTGCCATTTCTTCGGATGTCACTTCGCCTGCGCGGTATTTATTGAAAAACCCGCGTGTGATGAAAATGCGCCCGTCCGGTGCGGCAAGCCCGTTGACCGGCTCAATCTCGTAAATATACACCTTGATCCGCTCGAGATCGAGCGCCTTTGCCATCCGGTCCATCAGCACTTTCAGGATCGGATCGGCAAGCTCGGTCGATTTGGCGTCAAGCTCGCGCGACGTGCGCCAGACCGAGAAGCGGTACATCGCAAGACCGTAAAGGACGGCAAGAAGGATCGGGGTAAATTTTATCATGCGTTACATATGGGATTGTGGCGTGGATTTGCCAGTCCGATGATGGCTCATGCGCCAAAGCCACGCACCCAGCCCGATCACGATCACGAAAGCGACCAGAAAACCGGAGATATCGCCAAGCAGATTGGCAAGGAGCGCGATACTGCCGGAAAACAGATACCCCAACCCCACATAGATCCCGACCCATGCAACTTCGCCCGCCATCCCCCAAAGGGCAAAGCGCGGCCAACTCAGTTTCGTCAGCCCGCTCACATAATTCACATAAGGACCCAGCGGTGCGACCAGCCAGCAGGAAAAGAAGATACTCGACCCGCCCCATCGGGTCATAAAGGTCTGCGCATTCTGGTAGAGATGCGCGCGCCTTGGCCGTGTGGCCAGCCAGTTGGTCAGTCGCGGGCCAAAGGCGCGCGCGATCCAATAGCCGCTATTGTCGCCCAGGACCGCACCCACATAAGCGGCCAGAACCACGCTTGATAAGGTCAAGTCCCCGGTCGCTGCGAACCCGCCAGAGGCCAGCATCAACAAAGAAGACGGCACCGGTATCGCCAGACAGCTCAGGAATGTCACAGCAAACAGCAGCGGCACGCCGTAGTCCGCGATCAGGGCAAGGGCCAGTTCGCTCACTGGCTGGCCCGCCATGCGGCGGCGGCGGCTTCGACCCGCGCCTGCAGTTCGTCCAGCGTCACCCCGTGCTCTGCCGCGATTGTCTCGAGCGAGCGGCGCATCGGGGCTGAATTTTCCGCCAGAAACAGCGCAGGTCCCAGCACCTCGGGCGGCAATTGATAGGATTGCGCGACATAGCGCGGTGTCATCCAGCCTGCCAAAGGCTGGTCCTGCTTGGCGGGGTCCATCCAGTAAAGCGTTGCCGTGATCATCCTGACCGCAAAAACCAGCATCAAGACAAGCGCCACGACAAAGGCCAGAAGCGCCTTGCGATGGTTTTGCCAAAGATGTCTTAGCCTGTCTTGCATCATGTCAGCACCTTCATGCCGCGCGCGATCCCGTCAAGGGTCATCGGCACCATCCGGTCCGCGCCGAAGATCTCCTGTATCATCTGGATCGACTGGGTATAGGGCCAATAGCGTTCTTCCAGCGGATTGATCCACAGATGGCTGGGCCATTGGTCGCGGGCGCGGGACAGCCAAGTCTGGCCGGCTTCGGCGTTCCAGTGCTCGTTCGCGCCCCCGGGAAAGGCGATCTCGTAAGGCGACATGCTGGCGTCGCCCACAAAAATACATTTGTAATCAGAGCCATAGGTGCGCAGCACCTCCCAGGTCGGGGTCTGCGCGTTCCAGCGGCGGCGGTTGTCTTTCCAGACCCCTTCGTAAAGGCAGTTGTGAAAGTAGAAATGTTCGAAATGCTTGAATTCGGATTTCGCCGCGCTGAACAATTCCTCGACCACCTTGATATGGGGGTCCATTGAACCGCCGATATCCAGAAACAGCAGGACTTTGACCGCATTGCGCCGCTCGGGGCGGGTTTGCACATCCAGATAGCCGTGTTCGGCGGTGGCGCGGATGGTGCCATTGAGGTCCAGTTCCTCTGCGGCCCCGTCGCGCGCCCAGCGGCGCAGGCGTTTGAGCGCAACCTTGATGTTGCGGGTGCCCAGTTCGACGGTGTCATCCAGATTGCGGAATTCGCGCTTGTCCCAGACTTTGACCGCACGCTGATGGCGGCTCTCGGTCTGGCCGATGCGGACGCCTTCGGGGTTGTAGCCATAAGCGCCAAAGGGCGAGGTGCCCGCGGTGCCGATCCACTTTGACCCACCCTGATGGCGGCCCTTTTGTTCCTCAAGCCGTTTCTTGAGTGTCTCCATCAGTTTGTCGAACCCGCCCAAAGCTGCGATCTCGGCTTTCTCTTCGGCGCTCAGATGCTTTTCGGCCAGTTTTGCCAGCCATTCTGCGGGAATATCGACAGCGTTCAGAACCGCCTCGTCAGGGATCGCGTCAAGACCTTCAAAGCTCGCGGCAAAGGCGCGGTCGAATTTGTCCAGATGGCGTTCGTCTTTGACCATGACCACGCGGGCCAGAAAATAGAAGGCTTCGACATCATAGGTGGCAAGGCCGGCCTTCATCCCCTCTAGAAACGACAGAAACTCGCGCAGCGAAACCGGAACCCCGTGTCTGCGCAAATTGTCGAAAAAGGGAAGGAACATGGGTTCAGACGAGGCTGCGTTGCAGGAAGATCAGGACAAACAGACCGATCAGGCCAAAGATGATCGCAAAGACCGCGCCCCATTGCAGCATGTCTTTACCTTTGCCACCACGTGACCTGGCGCGGAATGCGCCAATGATTGCACCTAGAACGAGGCCGGAAAGCGGGAAAATCATGTCTTGGCCTTTGTCAGCTTGGCGAAATTTGCGGCGCCAGCGATGCGATTTCATTGAGCCGGTCAATGACCGCATCACGGCTTCCAAAGCCATAAAGCGCCCATCCCAGACTGTCCAGCCGGAGCGCCATGCCTGCCTCGGTATCACCCTTCAGGTCCAGCGCTTCGGCCTTGAACATCATCAGCAAAGACATGAGTGCGGCGTTTTCATGTTGGCGGGCCACAGCAATCGCGGGATCGACGATGGCAATCGTGGCATCTGCATTGCGCGAGATGAGGGTAAAGGCCGCCAGTTGCACAGCGATATGGGCGGAGTGGATATTGGTGACGGGACTTTGCCCATAGGCGCGACCGGCGGCATTGAAGGCGCCAAGGGCAAGCGACGAATCATTGCCGATCTGCAAGCGGCCAAAAACGTAATTGGCAAATCCTTCGCGGGGGCCGGTCCAGCCTTGCGCCTGCCCGATTGACACAGCGCGTGCCGCCGCCTGACGGCGGCGGGTGTCAGACACCGTGTCGCCCAGTGCGATGGTCATCTCATCCATCCATTCGCGCGATGTGCTGGAGGGGATTTGCCCGCCCCTGCGCTGCCCGCCGGGGTTCATCCGCGCCAGAATACCGGGGAGCCGGTCTGCCACCTGTTGCTCTGTCATGCCGCTGCGCAGCTCTGGTGCATAAAAGGCGCGCAAGATCAGCATATCAAAGCCGGTCAGGACCGCATGAATATTGTCATCGTTGAACACCGAATCCGGCAGGCGGTAGAGGTCGTTCAGCGGCCCAAGCGCTTGGGCCAATTCCTCGTGCAGGCAATCGCGGGTTTCCTGCGGTGTGACATCAGAGGGCAGAAAGATCGCCGCTTTCTCGCGTCGCCGCAGCGTGGCCCAATCAAGGGCTGATGTATTGCGCGCAGCCCGCAGATCGGCCCAGCGTTGCACACGGGGCACCACAAAACAGGCCGCATTGGGTGCGACCCGTTGCAATGTCCGCGAGGGCACTGCCTCGATGATGATATTGGCGTCGGGGCCATTCGTGAACTGTATGTCGATCCTTGCTTCGGTGCGCAAACGTCGCAGCAGGTCTGCCAGATCATCCAGCGTGGTTTGCGACACATTGCCCACCACACCTACGGTGATCGGTCCTTCAAATCGCGTCAGGATCGGCAGCGGTCGCCCGCTTTCCATACGAAAGGCCAGATCGATAAAGTCGAGCGCGATCTCGGAATTTGGACGCGTCGACGGCCCCGGACTGGCGGCGCTAAAGCGCTGCATCTGGGGAAAATCTAGCCGGATGGGGTCGGGCGTGCCGGGGACTTCGGCGCAGGCGGCGAAAAGCATCAGCGCAAGGGCAGCAAGATGTCTCATGCGGGGCGCTGATACTTGATAAAGTTGGTCACTTGCCCGACACGGTCGTAAAGCTGCCGACCGGTATGATTGTCGTCCTGGGTCAGCCAATAGACCGCCTTTGTACCGGCTTTGTCAGCGGCATCATAGACGGCCTCGATCAACTTCCGGCCAACACCTGTGCCGCGCACGGCAGGGTCGGCATAGAGGTCTTGCAGATAGCAGACATTCTCGATCCGCCAGCAATGGCGGTGAAAGAGGTAATGGGCAAGGCCGACGGGCGCGCCGCCCTGTTCGGCAATCAGACAGCTGTAATCCTGCGGGTCGTCGCCCAGAAGCCGCGCAAAGGTGCTATCATAGACGGAATCGGGCAGGGTGGTTTTGTAGAATGTCAGGTAACCTGTCCAAAGTCTTTGCCATGCAGCGTGATCGCTGTGTTGCAAAGGTCGGATTGTTACCGGAGTGGTCGGGGTCATGTTTTTGCTCATTCTTGCTTTAGGCAGACCATAGCGGCGTTTTGGGGCAGGACCAGTCAATTAGCTGTGGGATCATAAGAAGGCCACAAAAGAGAGGTATAGTTTGCACATGTTTTCCCTCCAGGACCGCGTCATGCGCCTTTGCTTGATCATTGCCCTCGTTCTTGCCAGCCCCGCCAATGCACAGCCATTCAGCAAAAGCATGGCGGAATGTGGGGGGCTTTACGCCTTTGCGCGCGCGCATGTCGAAAGCCCTGACGCCGTTGCGTTACTGGAGTTCGGTCAGGCCAAATGGATCAACGCGGCGATCGTTCAGTCCCAAAGCGAAGGCGTGTCCGATCCCGCGACCTATGTCGAGGCCACGATGACAGCAAAGTACCAGGAATGGACAGACAAAGGTGCCTTGGCGGTCTTTTCAGAAGAGTTTGGCGACTGGATGGATTATTGCCGGGCATTTGGCCGCGCGCAGGGCATTGCTTTGCTGCCCGACTAGCGCTGCCCGCGTGCCATAAAGGCCAGTCGTTCAAACAGATGCACGTCCTGTTCGTTCTTGAGCAAGGCACCGTGCAGTTTTGGCAAGGCGTTCGCCCCGTCGCGCTTGAGGTCTTCGGCGGTCAGATCCTCGGCCAAAAGCAGTTTGAGCCAGTCCAGCACTTCCGAGGTTGAAGGTTTTTTCTTCAAGCCAGTAGTCTCGCGGACCTAGTAAAACAGGGTGAGGGCTGTGGTGAGAAACTTTTTCGGTCGTCTGGGATGAGGTCATTTCATCCGCCGTTGGCGCATTGCTCTGATGTCTTCGGTGGATGGTCTGTTCGCTTCGCGCATTGTTGCAAGTTTTGCGCGCTGCTGATCGACCTTGCGTTCCCATGCCAAAACCGCAGTCGCGAAAAACCAGCTTGATGCCCAAGTCATGATAAGAATACTCGTGATGGTATCAAAGCGGCCCGGGAGGTCGATATCGAACAAAGGTTCGCCGCGCCACCAGTCCAGAATTGTAAAGGCAATCAGGCCAAAGGTCGTCCATATCTCGCCCACAATTGTGAATATATGACCACCAAAAAGCCAGAATATCGATACGACCAACAAGCTGAACATTCCGCTTCCGATCCCGAAGAAGTAATTGATATCACCACCTCGCGGCGTTGCGGCGAATGCCGCGGCCGTCATGGGAACGGCAAGGGCGGCGCCGAGCAGAGCTTTTGGGCTGAGAAGCGCCAAAAGGACGCCTGCCCAATAAATTGAAAAGCCAAGAAGGCCAGCAAGAAGGCCGATTGGGTCTAATTCCACTCCTGTCGCCTGAAGGCCTTTCAAGAAAATCCAATACGCGCCCGAAAGAAGCACGTCGAAAATGATGCCCAAAATGCAGAAAACCACGCTCACTGTCAGAAGCGTCCCTGTATCCAAAGGTTTGTGGTGTCCATTGGCCGCCAACGAGCACCGAAAGCCGATGATCAAAAGGCCCGTACTCACAATTCCTGGAATGAGCAGGCCAATAAAGGGAATAAACTGCAAGAGTGAAAGCAAAAAAGCGAAGATTGCGAGCAACGGCAGCAATAGCAAATAGCGCCAGAAAGTTTTGAGTGAAAGCGGCAATGATTTGATAAAAAGAGGCATAACTTCTACCATAGATAGAGTGTTCTTTTTCGCAATCAGATTTGCAAATAACTTTCGTTCAATATCTAACTAGCGCTGCCCGCGTGCCATAAAGGCCAGTCGTTCAAACAGATGCACGTCCTGTTCGTTCTTGAGCAAGGCACCGTGCAGTTTTGGCAAGGCGTTCGCCCCGTCGCGCTTGAGGTCTTCGGCGGTCAGATCCTCGGCCAAAAGCAGTTTGAGCCAGTCCAGCACTTCCGAGGTCGAGGGCTTCTTTTTCAGTCCCGCCGTCTCGCGGACCTCGTAAAACTGGGTGAGGGCTGTGGTCAACAACGCGTCCTTGATGCCCGGATGGTGGACTTCGACGATCTTGCGCAGCGTGTCGATGTCGGGAAAGCGAATATAGTGGAAAAAGCAGCGGCGCAGGAAAGCGTCGGGTAGTTCCTTTTCGTTGTTGGAGGTGATGATGACAACGGGACGGTGGATCGCCTTGACGGTCTCGCC
>NZ_JANQTS010000128.1:122949-138517 GCF_030731595.1 Yoonia sp. | reverse complement strand
GAAGTGAAATCCACCAATGGTGATACGTTCCTTGGTGGTGAAGACTTTGACATGCGCATCGTTAACTATCTGGCGGAAGAGTTCAAAAAAGAGAACACTGTCGATCTGACCAAAGACAAGATGGCGCTCCAGCGTCTGAAAGAAGCTGCCGAAAAGGCCAAGATCGAGCTGTCTTCTTCGACCAGCACCGAAATCAACCAGCCGTTCATTTCGATGGGCGCAAACGGGCAGCCGCTGCACATGGTCATGAAACTGACCCGCGCCAAGCTGGAAAGCCTTGTCAACGACCTGATCAAATCCTCAATGAAACCTTGTCAGGCCGCTATCAAAGACGCGGGCCTGTCCACATCCGACATCGACGAGGTCGTGTTGGTCGGCGGCATGACACGTATGCCAAAGGTCAAGGAAGAAGTGGCCAAGTTCTTTGGCAAGGAACCGCATCAGGGTGTGAACCCCGATGAGGTCGTGGCTTTGGGCGCTGCCATTCAGGCCGGTGTTTTGCAGGGTGACGTCAAAGACGTTGTACTGCTCGACGTGACACCACTTTCCTTGGGTATCGAAACCCTTGGTGGTGTGTTCACACGCCTGATCGACCGCAACACAACGATCCCGACGAAAAAGTCACAGGTCTTCTCGACCGCAGAAGACAACCAGAACGCCGTGACTTTGCGTGTGTTCCAAGGTGAGCGTGAAATGGCCGCCGACAACAAGATGTTGGGCCAGTTCAACCTTGAAAACATCCCGCCCGCACCGCGCGGCATGCCACAGATCGAAGTCACCTTTGACATCGACGCCAACGGTATTGTTGAAGTTGGCGCCAAGGACAAAGGCACCGGCAAAGAGCAGAAGATCACGATCCAGGCCTCTGGCGGACTGTCCGAAGAGGACATCGAAGCAATGGTCAAGGACGCCGAAGCCAACGCCGAGGCTGACAAGGCCCGCCGCGAACTTGTGGACGCGAAAAACCAGGCTGAAAGCCTCATCCACTCGACCGAAAAGTCGATGGAAGAGCATGCCGACAAGGTTGATCCGACCACGATCGAGGCAATCGAACTCGCCATTGCTGCTCTGAAAGACGAGCTTGAGGGTGACAAGGCCGACAAGATCAAGTCGGGCATCCAGAACGTGACCGAAGCTGCCATGAAACTTGGCGAGGCCATCTATAAAGCCAGCCAAGAAGAGGCCGGCGAAGTAGAGCCAGACACACGTGGCGCAGATGAAGATATCCTCGATGCGGATTTCGAAGATCTGGGCGACGGCAAGCGTGGCAACTAAGGCTGCACGCCGCTGAGAATTGACCGGCCCCGGAATTGGGCCGGTCTTTTCCATTCCCAAGGGGAAACATCATGGCAAAACGTGACTATTATGAAGTGCTTGGCGTTGCCAAAGGTGCGGATGCTGACACGATCAAGAAAGGCTATCGCCAAAAGGCGAAAGAGCTTCACCCAGATCGAAACGCCGACAACCCCAATGCAGAAGCGCAATTCAAGGAAGCCAACGAGGCTTACGAAGTCCTGAAGGACCCAAACAAGAAAGCTGCTTACGACCGCTACGGCCATGCTGCCTTTGAAAACGGTATGGGCGGCGGCGGCCCGCGTGGAGGCCAAGGCGATTTCGCCAGTGCGTTCTCTGACGTGTTTGACGACTTGTTTGGCGATTTCATGGGTGGGCGCGGTGGTGGTGGCCGTCGAAGCGCAGCCCAGCGCGGGAATGACCTGCGTTATAACCTGCGCATCAACCTCGAAGAGGCATTCGCTGGCCAGCAAAAGACAATCAACGTACCCACCGCGGTTGGCTGCAATAGCTGCAATGGCACGGGAGCGGAAGGCGGATCAGAACCGCAGACTTGCCCCACATGCTCGGGCATGGGCAAGGTCCGCGCACAGCAAGGCTTCTTTACAGTCGAACGAACCTGTCCAACCTGTTCCGGCATGGGTCAGATTATCAAGAATCCCTGCAAAACCTGCCACGGTCAGGGCCGCGTCGAGAAAGAGAAATCACTTTCGGTGAATATCCCTGCTGGTGTCGAAACCGGCACGCGCATTCGGCTTGCCGGCGAAGGCGAGGCAGGGATGCGTGGCGGACCGACCGGTGACCTTTATATCTTTATCGAGGTCAAGGAACACGCGCTTTTTGAGCGCGATGGGAACAGCCTTCATTGCAGAGTCCCTGTGTCAATCGCAACGGCCGCCTTGGGCGGTGAAATCGAAGTGCCCACCATTGATGGTGGCCGTAGTCGCGTGAAGGTACCCGAGGGTTCCCAATCGGGCCGGCAGATGCGCTTGCGGGGCAAAGGTATGCCCGCGCTGCGTGGCGGTGGGGCAGGAGACATGTTCATCGAGTTGGCGGTCGAGACACCGGTGAAGCTCACCGCTCGGCAACGCGAGATTCTCAAAGAGTTTGATCAACTCAGCCAAGATAACAATCCGCATGGCTCAAGCTTTTTTGCTTCTGTCAAAAGCTTTTGGGACTCAATGAAAAGCTGATCCGTTAACCACGAAGTAATGAATACTTTGGCAGAATGGTGACATGTCTCATTTTGCCGAAGCGCCCTCACTTTTCCCAGATCATGACGATGTGCGTGATGTCATCGCTTTGGAAAAAGGCAGGGTGCCGTCTTACATGCGGGATCATCGCAAACGGTTGCGCACCCGCTTTATGGCGGGAGGGGCGGCAGCGCTCCCTGACTACGAACTGCTAGAACTCGTCCTGTTTCGGGCCATTCCGCAAAAAGACGTCAAACCCTTGGCGCATAAACTCATTACAACATTCGGTGATTTCAATCAGGTGCTGTCTGCATCCCCTGCTCAGCTCAGGACGATGGATGGCATCGGTGAGGCGGTGATCATCGAATTGAAAGTCGTCGAGGCTGCAGCGCATAGATTGTCCCGCGCCAAAGTCATGCGGCGTCATGTCGTCTCAAGCTGGGATGCGCTACTTGATTATTGCCACACTACGATGGCGCACCGTGCGACCGAACAGTTCCGTATCCTCTTTCTTGATACCAAGAACACGGTCATTGCAGATGAAGAACAGGCACAAGGCACCGTCGATCACGTACCGGTATACCCGCGCGAGGTGGTGAAACGGGCACTCGAACTCAATGCGAGCGCCTTGATTCTGGTCCATAACCATCCCTCGGGTGACCCGACGCCCTCTGATGCAGATATTCAAATGACACAACAGATTGATGCCGCTGCAAATGCGCTGGGCATCCGCGTGCACGATCACCTGATCATTGGAAAATCAAACGAAACCAGCTTTCGGGCACAAGGGCTATTTGACCGGCATCGCTAGCGGGCGGCCAAGGTGAGGTCCGCAAACTTGTCGCTGATCAGGGCAACTTGCCCAATCTGATCACAATCGGGCATCTTGATAGCCACGTCGGATGTCACCAGCGTTTGGGCCGCATTGGTTTGGATCGTGGTCGCGTCAACCTCGCGTCCACAGTTGGCTTCGTTGACGCTCACCCCCACCAACAGATCAACCACAGCATCTGTGTTCATCTGACCGGCCGGAAAAGTATACACTTCAGCCTGATAGGATAGTTCACCCTGTGCGATGCCAAGATAGACCACAAAGCCGTAGCGGCCACTGCGCGCGTCCTCTGCAGTATGGATCGAGGCAGACCAGACATGACCAGGATCACCGATCTGTGCCCCACCTTCAAGGGCATGGAGACGCATGTTCTCTGTCCCCTCCCATTGCAAGACGGCACGATCATATTGACGCAATTCAGGCACAAAGATTTCGGTGCTCGCCTGAACAATGTTGTCAAAAGCCACATAGAACATGGCGTCCGTGGTCAAGACGGGAACAGTCACTAGCGCCGTCCCGGTGCGATCAGTCACACCTGAAAACAACATCTCATTGTGCCGTACAGTGAATGTGGAATTCGCAAAGCAAGGGGCATCAATGGTCAATTCTACCAATGCTGCTGGCTGACGCTTGGTGGTGAGTGTCGTTTGACAGCCGATAATAGGGGTCGCCATGATCGTCCCCAGAACCGGAACATCCAGTTCGGTGTAGACAACATCAACCGCAACAACAGGCTGTACATTGGCGGCATGGTTTAGCGGCGTCATTACGACATTCGGGACGCCAAAAACCGCCTCGCCTTGGGCATTGGTCGACATCATCAATGTGCGTGGTGCACTATTATACATCGCATTTTCTGCACCAGCTTGCATATTGGGTGCAGTCTCGCCGTATTGCATGACAAAGCCCACCGCGACCGCGATGGTCATAGTTGATAGGATCGTCTTGACGGTCTTGAAGCGAGACATCCCCATCCCCCACGGTAGCCCAATACACCAGCGATCACTAGTGTTCGACGGTGACATGAGCGGGACAACCAAGAGGTCTTAGCATGTCTCAATTATGTCAGAAATCAGGCAAGGCGCCCATGACAGTGTTTAAATTTCTTTCCTGACCCACATGGGCAGCTGTCGTTTCGACCCGGATTTCCCCAAGTGGCGGGATCGTTCTCGTCAAAACCTGCGCGCGCTTCTCCGGCGATCGGTGCGGCCGAAGCCGTTGATGCGGCCGCCGCTAATGCTGCTGCCTGCGCCGCGGCTTGCTGCTGCTGGCGGATTTGCGCGATCATCTGCTCTTGTTGTTCTTTTGACATCGGCCGGATCTGGGACAGTTTCTTAGTAACGTCTGTCCGCAACCCATCCAGCATGCTTTCAAAAAGCTGGAAACCTTCCGTCTTGTATTCATTCAGCGGATCACGCTGCGCATAACCGCGGAACCCGACAACAGACCGCAGGTGCTCTAGCGTCAAAAGATGCTCCCGCCATTTGGCGTCGATGGTCTGAAGCAAGAATTGCTTTTCGACACTGCGCATCGTCTCTTCGCCAAAGGCCTCGGTCTTTTCGGCCATGTAAGCATCAGCCGCCTGCTCGAGGCGCTCGCGGATTTCGTCATCATCGACGCCTTCTTCATCCGCCCACGCCATCACCGGGACATCTATGCCCAATTGCTCGATCACGGATGCATAAAGACCTTCGGTATCCCATTGATCTGCATATGTTTTTGGTGGCATATACTGATCAACCAAGTCTTCGATCACCTGATCACGCATGTCTTTGGTGACCTCTGAAAGGTCTTTTGCTTTCATGATATCGCGGCGCTGCGCAAAGATAACTTTGCGCTGCTCGTTCATGACGTCGTCGAATTTCAACAACTGCTTGCGGATATCAAAATTGCGGCCTTCAACCTTTGCCTGCGCCCGTTCAAGTGACTTGTTGACCCAAGGGTGAACGATGGCTTCACCCTCTTTCATGCCCAGACCAGAGAGGACTTTTTCCAAACGGTCGGACCCGAAAATGCGCATCAGGTCATCTTCAAGTGACAAGAAGAAAGCAGACCGTCCCGGGTCACCCTGACGGCCGGAACGGCCGCGCAACTGGTTGTCGATCCGGCGGCTTTCGTGGCGCTCGGTTGCCAGAACAAACAAACCACCTGCAGCCTTCACCTGTTCTTTCTCATCGGCAACTTCGGCCTCGATCTTTTGGCGCAGCGCCTCTGGATCTGTTTCTGGGTCCTCGGCCATGGCTTGCAGGACACGCATCTCGACGTTGCCGCCTAACTGGATGTCGGTGCCTCGGCCCGCCATATTCGTCGCGATGGTGACGGCGTTCAGCTTGCCCGCATCTGCCACAATTTGCGCTTCTTGCTCATGCTGGCGCGCGTTCAGGACATTAAAGGTGATTCCCTCAGCCTTCAGCATTTCGGCCAGTTGTTCGGACTTTTCGATGGATGTGGTCCCGACGAGAATCGGCTGGCCTTTTGCATGTGCCTCTTTGATCTCTGCGACGATGCCTGCGTATTTCTCGCGCGCGGTCCGGTAAACCTGATCGTCCTCGTCCACACGGGCAACAGGTCTGTTGGTCGGGACTTCGACAACGCCAAGATTATAGATTTCGCGGAATTCCTCGGCCTCGGTCGCGGCTGTACCGGTCATGCCACCCAGCTTGTCATAAAGCCGGAAATAATTCTGAAAGGTCACCGAAGCCAAGGTCACGTTCTCTGGCTTGATTGCACAGCCTTCCTTGGCTTCGATCGCCTGATGCAGACCGTCGGACAGGCGACGCCCGGCCATCATGCGGCCCGTGAATTCGTCGATCAAGACGACCTCGTTGTCGCGCACGATGTAGTCTTTGTCTTTGGTAAACAGCTTATGCGCCCGCAGCGCTTGGTTGACGTGATGCACCAGCGTGGCGCTTTCCGGATCATAAAGCGTTTGACCGTCTGGCAGCAGGCCGGCCGCGCTCAGCTTTTCCTCAAGAAAGTCGTTGCCTTCGTCGGTAAACGTCACCTGACGGGTCTTTTCGTCCAGTGTGAAATGTTCCTCGGAAATATTGGGCACGATCTTGTCGATAGTGGCATACATCTCGCTCCGGTCTTGGGCAGGGCCAGAGATAATGAGCGGTGTACGCGCTTCGTCGATCAGGATGCTGTCGACTTCGTCCACAATCGCAAAGTTATGATAACGCTGGTAAATCTGATCAAGATCAGACTTCATGTTGTCGCGCAGATAGTCAAAGCCCAGCTCGTTGTTCGTGGCATAGGTCACATCACAGGCATAGGCGGCTTTCTTTTCATCGTCAGGCTGCTGCGGCACCACAACACCGGTGGTCAGCCCCAGCGCGCCATAAACTTTGCTCATCCATTCCGCATCGCGGCGCGCCAGATAGTCGTTGACGGTCACGATATGCACGCCTTTGCCGGTCAGCGCATTCAGATAGGCAGGGAAAGTCGCAACAAGGGTTTTGCCCTCACCTGTCTTCATTTCGGCAATATTGCCCTGATGCAAGAAGATCCCGCCCTTGAGTTGGGTATCAAAGGCCCGCAGGCCCAGCGCACGCTTTGCGGCCTCACGACAGTTTGCAAAGGCCTCTGGCAACAGATCATCAAGGCTCTCGCCGCTCATTGCCCGCTTGGCAAGTTCTTCTGTCTTTTGCTTGATGCCTTCATCGGTCAGCGCCGCGAATTCCGGCTCCAATGCATTGATCTTGTCGACCAAGGGGCGGGCGGCTTTCACTTTGCGGTCATTCGCGCTGCCAAACACCTTTTTGGCGATCGTTCCGAAACCCAGCATGTTCTCTCCGGCGGTGCCACAGCACCTGTCTGACATCTATTTGAGAGGAGGTCGCTTGTAGGCCCGTCTCCAGCCACTTAGAAAGGGCCAAGGTTACGCAACTTTAGGCCTCCTCGAGGCATTCATGGGATGTAAGGGGCTGCCTCTACAGTGTCAACGCCGCGCACATTCGTGGCCAATAAAGGGAACGTTAAATGCTGAAACATGTAACATTTTTGGGTGCTGCCGCAGTCACCGCACTGATGACCACCGGTGCCACCGCCCAAGACGTGACGGCAGACACCATCGTGGCAACAGTTGGTGACACAGAAATCACGTTGGGCGAGGTCATCATCGCGCGGACACAGCTGCCGCCACAGTTTGCGCAGTTCCCGAACGAAGTGCTGTTTGAGGGGATTATCGACCAGCTGATCCAACAGCAACTTCTTGCTGATGTGCTGACCGAAACACCGGCTGTTGTCGAATACACACTCAACAACGAGCGCCGCTCGCTCTTGGCTGCCCAGGTCATCACCGAAATCGCCGAGACATCAATCACCGAAGCCGATATTCAGGCAGCCTATGACATGCGCTTTGCCGATGCTGTCGAAATTGAAGAGTTCAACGCATCACATTTGCTTGTCGAAACAGAGGAAGAGGCCGCAGCAGCAAAGGCGCGCATTGATGAAGGCGCCGCATTTGCCGATGTTGCACGCGATGTTTCAATCGGCCCGACTGGCCCCAACGGTGGCAACCTCGGCTGGTTCGGCAAAGGCGCAATGGTCCCCGCATTTGAAGACCAGATCACGTCGCTTGAAGTGGGTGGCGTCAGTGAACCTTTCGAGACCCAATTTGGCTGGCACGTCGCAACTTTAATGGAAGTACGGGTGCAGCCTCAGCCGACACTCGAGGATTTGCGCCGCGAGATCACAGCAGAGCTTCAAGAAGCTGCCATCACGGCGCGTCTTGAGGAATTGGCGGCTGCACAGACCATCGTGGAACCGGAAGCAGGGCAGTTTGACCCCAATCTGATCGACCAAATCGACTTGTTGGACTAGGCAAAAATGGACATTTCTCCACTCGCGCCGGCACGGTTTCCGGATTTGCCTGAAATCACCGGCGTCACCTTTGCGACAGCAGCCGCAGGGATAAAATACAAAGATCGTACCGATGTCTTGCTGGCCTTGCTGGCCCCGGGCACATCGGTCGCGGGCGTTTTCACACGCTCTGCAACCCGCTCTGCGCCGGTACTGGATTGTCAGGCCAAGCTGGGCAGTGATCCGGGCGGCGCTGCCGCGATCCTTGTAAACTCGGGCAATTCGAATGCCTTTACAGGCGGGCGGGGCGTGACGTCTGTTGCTGCAATCTGCCAAGCGGTTTGTGATGAAACCGGTGTCGCTGTTGACCGGGTCTTTACCGCGTCAACCGGCGTGATCGGTGAACCTTTGCCGCACGACCGGATCGTGGCCAAGATTGCTGAACTTCATGCCAACCAAGCCGCAGACGCGATCGAGAAAGCGGCCCGCGCGATCATGACAACAGACACCTTTGCCAAAGGCGCCGCAGCGACAGTGGATGTTGCGGGAAAGCCTGTCAAAATCGCGGGCATCGCCAAAGGCTCGGGCATGATCGCACCGGATATGGCGACGATGCTGGTCTATATCTTTACGGATGCAAAAATCGGCCAGTCCGACTTGCAAAAGATCGTTTCAGCGTTGAACGCCAAGACCTTCAATTGCATCACAGTCGATAGCGATACCTCAACCTCCGACTCCCTGCTGATGGCAGCGACAGGGGCGTCGGGTGTCGATGTCACGGGTCACGACGGTTTTGTCGAGGCGCTGCATGGCGTCATGCAGGACCTTGCGCATCAGGTGGTGCGCGATGGGGAGGGCGCCACCAAGTTTGTCACCGTCAAGGTCGAGGGCGCGCGATCCGATGATGATGCTCACAAAGTGGCCCTTTCAATTGCCAATTCCCCGCTCGTGAAAACCGCGATTGCGGGCGAAGATGCGAATTGGGGTCGTGTCGTGATGGCTGTCGGGAAATCCGGCGCTGCGGCGGATCGGGACCGGCTTAGCATCCGATTTGGGGATATTACCGTTGCCGAAAACGGCTGGCGCGCGCCCAACTATTCCGAAGAAGCGACCAGTGCCTACATGAAGAACGCCGAACTCGAAATTGGCGTTGATCTGGGGATTGGGGACGGAACAAGCACCGTTTGGACCTGTGATCTGACCCACGGCTATATCAGCATCAACGCGGACTATCGTTCGTGAAAACCGTACTCGTTTCGGCAGTTGCCCTGATTGATCCTGACGGGCGCGTGCTTTTGGCACAGCGCCCGGAAGGGAAATCCTTGGCAGGACTTTGGGAATTTCCGGGCGGCAAGGTCGAAGCAGGCGAAACACCAGAAGCCGCGCTGATCCGCGAACTTCAAGAAGAGTTGGGCATCGACACATGGGCGTCCTGCCTTGCACCGCTGACATTCGCAAGCCACAGCTATGATGATTTTCACCTTCTGATGCCGCTCTTTGCTTGCCGCAAATGGAATGGCACACCGCAATCACGCGAAGGCCAGGCGCTCAAATGGGTGCGGGCGAATGAATTGCGGGACTACCCGATGCCCGCAGCTGATGTACCACTGATCCCGATTTTGCGCGACTGGCTATGATCCTGACATCGACAAAATGAAAAAGGCGGCCCAATCGGTCCGCCCTTTTCAATATAGATATAGCGCCTCGATCAAAGGTTCCGTTCGACCTCTTCGCGCTCGAAAATCTCGATCACATCACCCGGCCGGATGTCATCATAGTTTTCAAACGCCATGCCGCATTCCTGACCGGACTGGACCTCTGGCACCTCGTCCTTGAAGCGCTTGAGTGTTTTGAGCGTGCCTTCGTGGATCACCACGTTGTCACGCAGCAGACGCACACCAGCGGAACGACGGGCAACACCCTCGGTGACAAGACAACCGGCGACCTTACCCACGTTCGAAACCTTGAAGACCTCTTTGATATTGGCATAGCCGATGAATTTTTCGCGGATTTCGGCAGAAAGCAGGCCAGAGGCCGCCGCTTTCACATCATCCACAAGATCATAGATGACCGAGTAATAGCGGATCTCGACACCCTTCTGGTTGGCTGTGTTCCGCGCCGAAGCATTCGCACGGACGTTAAAGCCAAAGACGGGGGCACCGGATGCCTCTGCCAGACCGATATCGGTTTCCGTGATCGCGCCAACACCAGAGTGAAGAACACGCACGCGGACCTCGTCATTGCCGATCTTTTCCATCGCTTGCACGATCGCTTCGGCAGACCCTTGAACGTCTGCTTTTACGACAATCGGCAATTCGCTGACGCTTTGGTTGGCTTTGGCGTTGGCCATCAATTGCTCTAGCGTGGTCGCAGCACCGGCAGCGGCACGCTTTTCTTTGGCGGCTTTCTCGCGGTACTCGGCGATTTCACGGGCTTGCGCATCGGTTTCAACCACGTTCAGCACGTCGCCCGCTTCGGGTGTGCCGTTCAGGCCAAGAACCTCAACAGGGACCGCAGGACCAGCTTCTTGCACGCGCTCGCCCTTGTCATTGATCAGCGCACGGACCTTACCGTACTGCTCGCCCACAACAAAGATATCGCCTTGGCGTAGTGTGCCATTCTGGATCAGTACGGTGGCAACAGGGCCACGGCCAACGTCAAGCTGGGCTTCGATCACCGCACCTTCGGCGGCACGGTTCGGGTTCGCCTTGAGTTCCAGAATCTCGGATTGCAGCGCAATCGCCTCGAGCAGATCGTCCAGACCCTGACCAGTCAACGCCGAAACCTCGACGTCCTGCACGTCGCCCGACATCTTTTCGACGACAACTTCGTGCTGAAGCAGACCGGTGCGGACTTTGTCAGGGTTTGCATCGGGTTTGTCGATCTTGTTGATCGCCACGATCATCGGCACTTTCGCCGCCTTTGCATGGTTAATCGCCTCGATCGTTTGCGGCATGACCGCATCATCGGCAGCAACAACAAGCACGACAATATCTGTCACCTGGGCACCGCGGGATCGCATAGAGGTAAAGGCAGCGTGGCCCGGCGTATCAAGGAACGTGAGCAAAGTGCCGCCTTCCGTTACCACCTGATAGGCACCAATATGCTGCGTAATGCCACCAGCCTCGCCTGCAACAACCTTTGCATGGCGGATCGCATCCAGCAAAGAGGTTTTGCCGTGGTCGACATGGCCCATAATGGTGATGATCGGCGGGCGGCTGACAAGATCTTCGGGCTTGTCTGCGACAGTCTGAATGACATCTTCAACATCCGCGTCCGAAACACGCACAACAGTGTGACCAAACTCTTCAATGATCAGTTCAGCCGTATCTGCGTCGATCGTCTGGTTCTGGGTCGCCATGATACCATTTGTCATCAAGGACTTAACCACATCCGCCACACGTTCGGCCATGCGATTGGCCAATTCGGACACCGTGATCGCCGGTGGGAGTGATACCTCGCGGAAGACCTTTTCACGCTCGACAGAACCACCCATGGCTTTCGCACGCGCACGATCCTGCTTGCGCTTCATCGCGGCCATAGACCGCTGACGTCCGCCTTCGCGGCCAGCCATCGCATCGCTCAGAGACAGCTTGCCTGCGCGGCGTCCATCATCGTCACCACGACCCGGCTTTGCTTTTGCGGCCTTGTCGCGGTCGTCATTTCCGCGCTCCGCCTTGCGAGGGGCAGAAGTTGGGCGCGAAACAGCTGTCTCGCCTGGTACGGCAACATCTGGTGCTGGCGCATCTGCGGCTGCTTTTACGCTAGCAGCCTTGGCAATCTTGCGCTCTTCTTCATCGGCTTTCGCCTTCGCGCGGGCGTCACGTTCGCGATCTTCGGCTTCTTTTGCCTCAATTTCGGCGCGGCGGGCGTCACGCTCGGCGGCCCGAGCTTTTTCTTCGGCATCGCGTTTGGCTGTTTCTTCAGCTTCACGGGCTTTCGCCATCGCGAGCGCCTTCATCCGGCGTTCGAGTTCGACATCAGAAATGCCGGCAGGACGCTTTGATGGATCACCACCCACGGGGCCACCGGTGCCTGTTGGCTTGGCCGCACCCGGCTTGGGCACCACAACGCGCTTGCGCTTGGTTTCCACCACGACGTTCTTGGTCCGCCCATGGCTAAAGCTTTGCTTCACGTTGCTTGGACGCGAACCGCCTAGGCCGAGTGTCTTTTTACCGTCGTTATCGCTCATTTAGCTTCTTTATCCTTCCCGGAGGCCGTATCGCCGCCGTTCCCTTCACGCAATCCGCGTAGCTTTGTGGCTTCCTCTACAACACGATTGCTGAGTCCACCAGTCGCAAGCGCGCCATGTATCACACTTTGGCGCCCAAATGCCAAACCCAATTCGGATGACGTGAGGCACCCGAAGTATCGGGCCCCTTCGGGCGTCCATAATTTCGTTTTGCCCCGCTCCGACCCATCAGAGGCCTGAACCAGAACACGGACCCGCTCGCCACCGGCAAGCCAGCCCTTTACCTTTTCAAATCCGCAGACCGCACGCCCCGCTTTGCGGGTCAGCGCGATCAAATCAACGGTGCGGCGCGCCAACTGACGCTCGACCTCGTCGATCAGATTATCAGGCACCGTTACCGCCTGTTTGGCAGAGCGTGAAAACTGACCCTTCTTTGCTTCTTCAAGCACGGCACGGTCAGCCGTCACATACATCCCGCGCCCCGGCAATTTGCCCAGAATGTCAGGTACAACCTGATTATCCGGCCCCACAACAAAGCGGATCAGCCCAGCTTTTGGCTGTACTTCTCCTGTGACGATGCATTTGCGTATCGCATCATCCTTGTCTTTGTTTTGGCCACCACGCGCCATCTGCGATCCCCGAAGGCCTGCAATCAGGCCTCCGCTTCCTCTGTCAGTTCATCTTCGTCTGCGTCAGACACAAGATCGGCAGGATCAACCCAGCCCAGCATCACGCGGGCTGTCATCACCATGTGCTGCGCTTCCTCAAGAGACACATCGAATGGTTCAAGCACGCCTTCGTCCTTCACACGCTCACCGTTGACCGTGGTCCAGCCGCCAGCCAGTTCCCAGTCGGCACAGGTGGCAAAGTCTTCAAGCGTCTTCACGCCATCTGCACCCAGCGCTTCCAGCATCTGTGGCGTCAGACCTTCGAAGTCGATCAGGCTTTGCTCGACACCAGCTGCAATTGCAGCATCCATCGCCTTTTTCGCCTGTGCTTCAAGATAATCGCGGGCACGGGCCTGCAATTCACCTGCGGTGCCCTCGTCGATGCCTTCGATAACCAAAAGCTCGTCAAGTTCGACATAGGCGACTTCTTCAAGGTTTGTGAACCCTTCCGAGACAAGCAATTGGGCAAAGAATTCGTCCAGATCAAGGGTATCCATGAACAATTTCGTGCGCAGTTCGAATTCGGCCTGACGACGCTTGCTTTCTTCTTCCTCGGTCATGATGTCGATATCCAGACCGGTCAGTTGAGAAGCAAGGCGCACGTTCTGTCCGCGACGGCCAATCGCCAGCGAAAGCTGCTCTTCTGGAACAACGACTTCGATCTTGCCGGCTTCTTCATCCAGAACAACCTTGGACACTTCAGCAGGCTGAAGCGCGTTCACAAGGAAGGTCGGCATGTCCTCATTCCAAGGAATGATGTCGATCTTTTCGCCCTGCAGTTCGTTAACAACGGCCTGCACGCGCGAACCGCGCATACCAACACAGGCACCGACTGGGTCGATCGAGTTGTCATAGCTGATCACGGCGATCTTGGCGCGTGAACCCGGATCGCGGGCAACAGCCTTGATCTCGATGATCCCTTCGTAAATTTCGGGGACTTCCATTTTGAACAGCTCTGCCATGAATTCAGGCGCAGTCCGGCTCAGGAAGATCTGTGGACCGCGCTGTTCGCGGCGGACTTCCTTGATGTAGCAGCGGATACGGTCGTTGGGGCGATAGGCCTCGCGACCGATCTTTTCGTTGCGGCGCAGGACAGCTTCGCCTGAACCCACATCAACGATGACGTTGCCGTACTCTTCACGCTTGACCAGCGCGTTGATGATCGTGCCGGCGCGGTCTTTGAATTCTTCGTACTGCTTGTCACGCTCGGCTTCGCGGACCTTTTGCAAGATCACCTGCTTGGCAGACTGCGCGGCAATGCGGCCCAATTCGACAGGGGGCACTTCTTCGATGAACTGCTGACCGACTTGCGGATTTTCCATGTACTCTTTGGCCTGAGCCACAGTAAATTCGGCCTGATAGTTCTCAAGCGCATCATCTTCGACAACAGTCCGCACGCGGGTAAAGGTCGCGCGGCCGGTCTTGCGGTCGATGGACACGCGAATATCCATTTCCGCGCCATAGCGGGACTTTGCAGCACGAGCGAGCGATTCTTCCATCGCTTCGACAACCAAACCGGGTTCGATATTCTTTTCGCGGGCGACAGCCTCGGCTGTTTGCAAAAGCTCCAGCTGGTTTGCGGATGTGTATGCCATCAGGTGTTCTCCTCACCGTCTATAATCGTTTCAATCTCGTCAAATTGGGTCTCGTCGATCTGACCCGCATCTTTTCGTCCACGCAAAACATCGCGGATCAACTCATCTGTCAGAACCAGTTTGGCATCTGACAGCCATTCGAATTTCAGACCGATTGTGCCTTCGGTGATGGTGATCAACACCTCGTCACCCTCGGTACCGGCCAATTGCCCCTTAAAGCGGCGGCGGCCATCAATCAGTTCATCTGTCTCGACCTTGGCTTCAAAGCCTTCCCACTGATCGAAATCCTTCATCCGGGTCAGGGGGCGGTCGATGCCGGGGCTGGAAACCTCCAGAGTATAGACATCCAGAATAGGGTCTTCGACATCCAGCACAGCACTGAGCGCGGTGGAAATCTGGCCACATTCATCCACTTCAATCGTGCCGTCCGGACGCTGCACCATGATCTGCAGGATGCTTTCCTTGCCGCTCATCAGGCGAACGCGCACAACTTCAAAGCCCATGTCCTCTACGACAGGGGTAATAATCTCGGCGATGCGACGGTCAATGGCCGCTTTGGCGATCAGATCGTTCATTATTCTTTCCGGCTTGCGTGCGGACACAAAAAAACGGGCGCGCGGCCCGTGAAAATTTCCGGTGGAGGCTTGGGGGTGGAGGCCAAGTCGCCGCTGTTGATGAACACATAGGGCAGGTTGAGCGAGTCTGCAAGCCCTCGTGTCCTTAGTCAGCTATTCAGGCGATTCCGAGAAACAAAAAACGCCCCGCCTTTCGGCAGGGCGTTTCTGTTTCAGTGAGGCGATAAGTTACGCCACAGACCAACGTTCGGCCATACGGCCGTTATCCATCTGCCATAGGTTGCCCACGGTTTCTGGTGAAACGATCCGGTTGTTCACGGCCTGCACATAGTTGGCGAACATTGGCAGGATCACACCACCATCGTCACGCAGGATCTGCTGCATCTCGAAGTACTGCTCACGACGCTTGTCGCTGTC